>NZ_WKDB01000031.1:0-73107 GCF_021606215.1 Pseudomonas sp. PA-5-4B
GCGTTGGGCTGCGCAGCGGCCCCAGTAAAGGCACTGAGGTTTCGCCTGAAAGAACGCGGGGCCTGGTTTTGGGGCTGCTTCGCAGCCCAACGCGGGGCAAGCCCGCTCGCCACAGAATAGGTGGCCACCGTCAATAATTGTCTAGATACCTACAGCTGATGTGCCAAAGCCCGACCTTGAGTCGGGCTTTTTCTTACAAATAAATCCGAAACGTCTTTAGCCGCTCTAGTCGGGCTATGTCGGCATACGTTGAAACATGTGCTTAAACATCGCCCATCTCCTACGTCTGTAGGGGCAATTGCCGAATACAGTGCACATCCGTACACTGCGCCACCTTTTGTCCCGATGGGCTGTGTCGATGCTTTTTCTGTTACGTATGTTGTTGATGGGCCTGCACTTTATGGTCGCCGGGGTATTGGGCGTGCTGTTGGGTGTGTGCCGGCCGTTCAACCCGGACAACAGCCGCCTGTGTGCTCGTCTCTATGCGTTGCCTGCCATGCGTATCCTGGGCTTGCGCCTTAAGGCCGATGTCGACTCGTTGCGTAACAAGCCCGGCACCTGTGTGGTCATCGCCAACCATCAGTCCAACTATGACCTGTTTATATTCGGCAATGTGGTGCCCCATCGCACGGTGTGTATCGCTAAAAAGAGTCTGAAGTGGGTGCCGTTGTTCGGCCAGTTGTTCTGGCTGGCGGGCAATGTGTTGATTGACCGCGGCAATGCGCACAAGGCGCGCCGGGCGATGCTTACGACCACACAGACCTTGCAGCATGAGGACACCTCGATTTGGGTGTTCGCCGAAGGCACACGCAACCTGGGCAAAGGTTTGCTGCCGTTCAAGAAGGGCGCGTTCCATATGGCGATTGCGGCTGGCGTACCGATTGTGCAGGTGTGCGCCAGCACTTACGTCAAGCATATGCAGCTCAATCGCTGGAACAGCGGTGAGGTGCTCATACGCTCGTTGCCGCCGATTCCTACCGTCGGGCTGACTTCGGATGACATCCCGGCGTTGATGCAGACGTGTCAGGCGCAGATGGAGGCATGCATTGCCGAGATGGACCATGAGCTGCAAACCGCTTGGGCACCTGCGCCTTTGTGATTGATGGGGGGCTTCGCCCCCAGCGCAAGCAAGCTTGCTCGCCACAAAAAGCTGACCTCTGCACCGCAACAAGGGAACGCCATTCAGGCTAAGCTGCCCAACACCTGTCCTCCTAATAAGAAGCGATCTGCACCATGGGTAGAGTTGTTGCGGCAGCCGTTTACAGCGCCGGTAAGAAAGTCACGGATATCACCCTCGACGAAGGCGCCGCCTGGGCCGCCAAACCCGACCATTTTGTGTGGATCGGCCTGGAAGAACCCAGCGCCCAGGAGCTGGCCAACCTGCAACGCCAGTTCAACCTGCATGAGCTGGCCATCGAAGACGCCCTGGAAAAACACAGCCGCCCCAAGCTTGAAACCTTCGGCGATGCGCTGTTTATCGTCACCTACTCACCGGTGCGCGAAAACGGCAAGCTGGAGTTTATCGAGACCCATATCTTCGCCGGCAACGGCTACATCATCACCGCCCGCAACGGCCACTCGGCGTCCTACGGTTTTGTGCGCCAGCGCTGTGAGGCGCGGCCGTTGTTGCTGGAGCATGGGGAAGATTTCGTACTCTATGCGCTGCTGGATTTCGTCACCGAAAACTACCAGCCGGTGAGCGAAGCGATCCACGCCGAGATTGATGAGTTGGAGCGGAACGTGCTGTGCAGTTCCCTGAGCGAGCACGATATCCAAAACCTGCACGGCCTGCGCCGCGATGTGCTGCGGCTCAAACGGTATGTGGCGCCGATGGTGGAGATCAGCCAGGAGCTGCAGAAGCTCAGCTTCCCATTTATCGACAAGAATATGCGCCCGTATTTTCGCGATGTGCAGATCCACGTGACGCGGCAGATGGAGGACCTCACTACCCTGCGCGATATCGCCAGCCAGACCATCGAAATCGGTGTGTTACTGGAGGCTTCGCGGCAAAGCGTGGTGCAGCGCAAGTTCGCCGCCTGGGCGGCGATTCTGGCATTCCCCACGGCGGTGGCGGGGATTTATGGGATGAACTTCCAGAACATGCCCGAGCTGCAATGGCACTACGGCTATTTTGCGGTGCTCGGGTTTATTGCGGTGGGCTGCACCAGTTTGTGGGCCAGCTTTAAACGGTCGGGCTGGCTTTAAGCCGCAGCCTCTGGCTTGTGGGCGACAAAGCGCATCATCCATTCCGCCACGGTGGCACCGTGGTGGTCACGCGCAAGGCTGGCTACGCCGTGGGTGTAGACCTTTTCGCCCAGGGTTGTCTGAAGAATCTCCAGTAACTCGCGGGAATAGTCGTGGATAAACTCCGGGTGGCCCTGGAAGCACAGCACCTGGTCTTCGATGTGGTACGCGGCATACGGGCAAAAATCGCTGGAGGCGATCACCGTGGCGTTGTTCGGCAGCGCGGTGACCTGGTCCTGGTGGCTGATCAGCAAGGTCAATTCTTCCACCACCGGGCTCATCCACGGCGCTTTGGCGTTGAGCTTGTAGTCGTGGATGCCCATGCCCCAGCCTTGGCTGGCGCGTTCGGTCTTGCCACCCAGCAGCAACGCGAGTAGCTGGTGACCGAAACACACGCCCAGCAGCTTGTCGCCACGCTCGTAGCGCTCAAGCACGTAGGTTTTGAGGGTCTGGATCCACGGGTCGGTGCCGAAGGAATCGGCCTTGCTGCCGGTGATCAGGTAGGCATCAAATACCTCGTCAGCTGGCGGGTATTCGCCCTGCACCACGTTGTAGATGACGAATTCGGCGGCAATCGGTTGCTTGGAGAACAGGCGCTTGAACATCTGCCCGTACCCTTGGTATTGATCGATCAAGCCTGGACGCAGGATATCGGTTTCCAGGATACAGACGCGTAGCGACATAAAAAATACCTGACACAGTGATGGGAATAATGCACAGCCCAGAGCCTGCCTTGAAACACCCCAGCAAAGCAAGTCCCGCCAAGTGACTACCTGTGGGAGCGGGCTTGCCCGCGATAGTGGTGTGTCAGCCACTGCAAATATCGGCTGATATGACGCTATCGCGGGCAAGCCCGCTCCCACAGGGGTTCTCCATCATTCAAAACAGGGCGGTTTGATCAGGCAAATAGTTCACCCCGTGCAGCCTTCTCAAGCAACAACGCTGGCGGTGAGAACCGCTCGCCATATTGCTCGGCCAGGTAACGCGCCCGGGCAATGAAGTCGTTCAGGCCATACTGGTTGATAAACTGCAGCGCACCGCCACTCCACGCGGCAAAGCCAATGCCGAAGATAGAGCCCACATTGGCATCCGCCGTGGACATCAACACGCCCTCCTCCACGCACCGCACGGTTTCAATCGCCTGAATAAACAGTAAACGGTCGCGCACATCCTGCGCTGAGATCTGTTTGCCGGGTTGTTCAAAGCGGGTTTTCAGCTCGGGCCACAGATGCTTGTGCCCGCCTGCGGGGTAGTCGTAAAAACCGCCGCCTGCCGCCTTGCCCGTGCGTTTGTATTCATTCACCAACAGATCGATCACAGCCGTCGCCGGGTGAGCCGGCACTTGCTTGCCTTCGGCTTGCAGATCCTTCGCCGTCTGCTGTCGGATATGGCTCATCAAGCTGAGGGACACTTCATCCGACACCGCCAACGGCCCCACCGGCATACCGGCCTTACGCGCTTCGGTTTCGATCATTGGCGCCGCCACGCCTTCGCCGAGCATGGCGATGCCTTCGTTGGTGAAGGTGCCGAACACCCGCGAGGTGAAGAAGCCGCGGCTGTCGTTGACCACGATCGGGGTTTTCTTGATTTGCAGTACGAAATCAAAACCTCGGGCCAGGGTTTCGTCGCGGGTGTGAGCGCCCTTGATGATTTCTACCAGCGGCATCTTGTCGACGGGGCTGAAGAAATGCAGGCCAATGAATTGGCCTTGATCGGGCACCGCTGTTGCCAGGCCAGTGATGGGCAAGGTGGAGGTGTTGGAAGCGATCACGGCATCGCTGCCGACCACGCTTTGCGCCGCCGCCGTGACTTTGGCTTTGAGTTCACGGTCCTCATACACCGCTTCGATGATCAGGTCGCAGCCGGCCAGGTCGGCATCGGAGGCCGTAGGATGAATCCGCGCCAAGGTGCTTTCCCGCTGTTCGGCGGTCGATTGCCCACGACTGACTTTCTTGTCCAGCAGCGCGGCAGAATGCGCCTTGCCCTTCTCGGCCGCCGCCAGGTTGATGTCCTTGAGCACCACCTCAACGCCCGCACAGGCACTCACATACGCAATGCCCGCGCCCATCATCCCGGCGCCCAGCACGCCCACCTTACGCGTGACATAAGGGGCAAAACCTTTCGGCCGTGAGCTGCCGGCGTTGATCTCATTGAGCTGAAACCAGAAGGTGCCAATCATGTTTTTCGCCACTTGCCCGGTGACCAACTCGGTGAAGTAGCGGGTTTCGATCAGGTGCGCAGTGTCGAAATCCACTTGGGCGCCTTCTACAGCCGCACAGAGAATTTTCTCCGGCGCGGGGAAGCAGCCATTGGTTTTACTGCGCAAAATCGACGGCGCGATGGCCAGCATCTGCGCAACTTTTGGATTTGACGGCGTGCCGCCGGGGATCTGGTAGCCCTTGGTGTCCCACGGTTGTTTGGCCTCGGGATTGGCCAAAATCCAGGCGCGGGACTTGGCCAGCAGCTCATCGCGATCCGCCGCCAGCTCATTGATCAAACCCGCCTGCAACGCCTGCTGCGGCCGCACTTTTTTACCTTCCAGCAAATACGGCAAAGCCTTCTCCAGCCCCAGCATGCGCACCATGCGCACTACCCCGCCACCGCCCGGCAACAGGCCCAGGGTGACTTCCGGCAGGCCAAGCTGGGTAGATTTGTCATCCAGCGCAACGCGGTAATGACACGCCAGGCAAATCTCCCAACCGCCGCCCAGCGCTGCGCCATTGATCGCGGCCACCACCGGTTTACCGAGAGTTTCCAGGCGCCGCAGTTGCGCCTTCAACACCAGCACGCTGTCGTAGAAAGCCTTGGCGTGGGCTTTGTCGACTTTGATCAGTTCATTGAGGTCGCCACCGGCGAAAAAAGTCTTCTTCGCCGAGGTGATAACCACGCCGGCGATGTTGGCCTTTTCCGCCTCAAGGCGTGTGACGATGGCCGCCATGGCCTCCCGGTACACGCCGTTCATGGTGTTGGCGCTCTGGCCGGGCATGTCGAGGGTCAGCACCACAATCTGGTCCTGGCCTTTTTCGTAACGAATGGCTTCGGTCATGACAAATTCCTTGGGCTCAGAGGCGTTCGATGATGGTGGCGATGCCCATGCCACCGCCGACACACAGGGTGGCCAGGCCGTAGCGCTGCTGACGCGCCTCCAGCTCGTCGAGCAAGGTGCCGAGGATCGCGCAGCCGGTGGCGCCCAGCGGGTGGCCCATGGCAATGGAGCCGCCGTTGACGTTGACTCGAGCGGCGTCTATGCCCATGTCTTTGATGAACTTGAGGACCACGGAAGCAAACGCTTCGTTGACCTCGAACAGGTCGATGTCTTCTACGCGCAGACCGGCTTTGGCCAAGGCCTTGCGCGTCGCCGGTGCGGGACCGGTGAGCATGATGGTCGGGTCGGTGCTGGTCACCGCCGTAGCGACGATGCGCGCCCGTGGTTGCAGGCCCAGTTCACGGCCCTTGGCCTCGGAGCCGATCAGCATCAACGCAGCGCCGTCGACAATGCCGGAGCTGTTGCCGGGCGTGTGTACATGGTGGATACGCTCCACATGGCTGTAGACCCGCAGCGCGGTGGCGTCGAACCCCATCTGCCCCATCATTTCGAAGCTTGGCTTGAGCTTGCCGAGGCCTTCGAGGGTGGAGTCACTGCGGATAAATTCATCATGGTCCAACAGCACGATGCCGTTCTGATCCTGCACCGCAATCAGCGACTTGTTGAAGGAACCGTCTGCACGCGCCCTGGCCGCTTTCTGCTGGGACTGTAGGGCGAAGGTGTCGACGTCCTGGCGGGTGAAGCCTTCGAGTGTAGCGATCAGGTCCGCACCAATGCCCTGTGGCGTGAAGTGGCTGTGCAGATTGGTCTGCGGGTCGAGCACCCAGGCGCCGCCGTCGCTGCCCATAGGCACGCGGGACATGGACTCGACACCGCCGACCACCACCAGGTCTTCGAAGCCCGAGCGCACTTTCATTGCGCCAAGGTTCACCGCTTCGAGGCCCGAGGCGCAGAAGCGATTGATCTGCACGCCAGCAACGCTGACATCCCAGTCGGCCACCAGTGCAGCGGTCTTGGCAATGTCGGCGCCCTGGTCACCCACCGGGGTGACGCAGCCAAGGACGATGTCATCCACCTGGCGCGTGTCGAGGTCGCTGCGTTGCGCCAGCGCCGTCAGCAGGCCCGCCACCAGGTTGACCGGTTTGACGCTGTGCAGGGCACCATCGGCCTTGCCTTTGCCACGGGGCGTACGTATCGCATCAAAGATCAAAGCTTGGGTCATGACATCCTCGAGCAGCCAGTGCGTGTGTGCCTACCTTCAGGCCCGATTGACACGGTTTCAATGACCGATGCGCTCATTGCTTTTGACCCCCTCGCTCGGACGAACGGTAGGCAGCTATGGGAAACCGCTGATTAATCGTTTTAGCTGTCTAGCCCTAGGGCTGGCGCCAAGATGGCACTAAGCCTCATGCCGTTTTTAGCGCTAATACTGATTAGCTGATATGAAATGGATCTAAGCCGCGAAGAACGAGGGCTCTAAGGTTGAATCAGTAGGAAGCTGCTGCCGGGTTTTGCTGGGGCAGTTGTAAGAAAAGTGCAACGTCACATCGCGATACTGAAATTTATCGGCACGCATTTGACGCTCAGGAATAACAACAAAAGGCAGTCAGCCATGTTTAAACATTCGAAAGTACGTCAGGCGGGACTTATTCTGTTCGCCACCACACTGATTCTGATCCTGCCCAATTTAACCAAGGTTATCGGGTGACGATTCAGCCTCCAGATTCCGTGCACACACAGCACCAGGACTGCAGCTTTTGGCAGCACCTGCCAGGACATTGCGCATAGCGGTCCTGTTGCAGGGGCTGTCTTTTTGCGCGCAGCTTTCCGGTATTGTGGGCGCCACCGCTACCTTGAACCGGGCTCTCCCTTGAAACCGATCCTTGCCTTCCTCGCTTTGCTGTTGGCCCTGCCGGCAACGGCCGCGCAATTGACTATCGAACTCGACCACACCCGCAAGACCTGGCAGACCGCTGAGCTGCTCAAGCACCCGGATGCGCAGACGGTGCAGATCGTCGATGACGTTTCCTACAAGCGCACTATGACCTATCGCGCCGTGCCGCTGGCCTCTCTGCTACCGGGTCTCACGCCTGCGAACCATCTGCAAGCCGTGGCCCTGGATGGGTTCGCCGCAGAACTGACAGCCGCGCCGCTTCTGGAGAAACACGGTGCCCGCGCCTGGCTGGCAGTGGAAGACCCGGCCCAGCCGTGGCCTGCACTGGCAGACGGTAAACCGAGTGCCGGGCCGTTTTATCTGGTATGGACCGACCCGCAAGCCGGGCATATCAGCCCTGAACAGTGGCCGTTCCAAGTGTCCGCGATCAAGCAATTGAAGACGGTGGCTGAACGTTTTCCGGCCTTGTTGCCTGACCCGAAGTTGGCGGCGAATGACCCGGTCAACCAGGGCTTTGCGCTGTTTCAGAAGAATTGCCTGGCGTGTCATCGGCTCAATGGCGCCGGCGATGCGCAGGTGGGGCCGGACTTGAATATTCCCTACAACCCCACCGAGTATTTCAGCGAGGACTTCCTCAAGCGTTACATCCGCGACCCGCAGAGCTTGCGGCATTGGCCACAGGCGAAGATGCCGGCGTTTAACGCCAGTGTGCTGCCCGATGGCGAGTTGGATTTATTGGTGGGGTACTTGAGGCATATGGCGGGGCGTAAGCAACAACCCTAAGCCCATCACAAATCCAATGTGGGAGCTGGCTTGCCTGCGATAGCGGCCTGCCAGCCCGCACAGGTGTAGCTGACCCACTGCTATCGCAGGCAAGCCAGCTCCCACACTTAAAGTGCTGTGCCTATTGCTGCTGCACCGAAATCACCGGCGTCGGCGCCACGAACACCTTGGCATGCATTTGCTCATGCCCACCGCCTCTGCGCATACCGCGCACCGGGCAGGCGTCGAGGTAATCCAAACCTACGGCCAGCTTCAAATGCCGCTCCGGTCGGGCCAGTTGGTTGGTCACATCAAAGCTGTACCAGGCGTCATCCAGCCAGGCTTCGGCCCAGGCGTGGCTCGCCAGGTGCGTGCTGTCTTCGGTGTACAAATACCCCGACACATACCGCGCAGGTATCCCCAGGCTGCGCGCGCAGGCCAGGAACGCGTGGGTGTGGTCCTGACACACGCCTGCACGCCCGGCAAAGGCCTGGGCAGCGCAGGTGTCGACTTCGGTGGCGCCAGGCGTGTAGACCATTGATTGGTTGAGCGCGTGCATCAGGTCGATCAACGCGTTGCGATCGCGACGTTGCTGGCAGTGCTGTTGCGCAAAACCCAGCAATGCTTCATCGGGTTCTGTCAGGCGCGTGCTGCGCAGGAACGGAAACGCTGACTGGTTCTCGTGTTCCGCCTCGCGCAACTCGTCGATATCCACCTGGCCTCGGGCGCCAATAATGATCGCATCGTGGGGCTCATCCAGGGTCAACACGTGCAGGATATTGCCGAACGGGTCGACTTGCGCGCGCACCGGGCGCGGCAAATCCAGCTGCCAGCTGATCACATGCTGGCGCTCGCTGTCGTGGGGCGTAAGGCGCAGGTACTGAATGCTGGCGCGCACCTGGTCTTCGTAGTGGTAGGTGGTTTCGTGGCTGATGGAGAGTCTCATGCGGCCTCCAGGTAGGAACTGTAAATGGCGTCGCCCAACTGGCGCACCAAGGGGATAAAGTCGGTCAGCCAGGCGTGCAGGCCTTCCTCGATGATTTCGTCAATGGCGGTAAAGCGCAGGCGCGCGTCCATCTCGGCGGCCAGGCGCTGGGCCGGACGGCCGTTGATGCCGGGCAGGCTGGCGAGGATCTGGTCGATCTCTTCGCTGCACGCCCTTAATGAGCGCGGGACGTCGGCGCGTAGCAACAGTAATTCAGCCACTTGCCGGGCGCCGGGCGCGTCGCGGTAGATCTCGGTGTAGGCCTCGAACGACGACAAGGCGCGCAGCAAGGCGCTCCACTGATAGTAGGCGTGGGCCGTGCCGTCGGTGACGACGGCTGCTTGGTCACCGGCCATTTCGTAGCGAGCGTCAAGCAGCCGCAGGGTGTTGTCGGCGCGTTCGATAAAGGTGCCCAGGCGAATAAAGCGAAACGCATCGTTACGCATGATGGTGCCGTAGGTGGCGCCCCGGAACAGGTGCGAGCGCTCCTTGACCCATTCACAAAAACGGCTCATGCCATAACGGCTAAGCCCTTGCCGGGCGATATCGCGAATATCCAGCCAGGTGGTGTTGATGTTTTCCCACATGTCAGCGGTAATTCGCCCGCGCACCGCATGGGCGCTGGCCCGCGCGGCGCCGAGGCAGCTGTAGATGCTCGCCGGGTTGGCCGCGTCCAGTGCGAAAAAGTGCAGCAGGCGCTCGGCATGCAACTCGCCGTGACGCGCGTGGTAATCATCGAGGGTGCCGGTGATCAGCAGCGGCATGGCCAGTTCGTGCAGGCCATCGCCGCGTCCATCCTGGGGCATCAGCGACAGCGAATAGCTGACATCAAGCATGCGCGCGAGGTTTTCCGCGCGCTCCAGGTAGCGAGACATCCAGTACAAATCCGAGGCAGTTCTACTCAACATGGTTCAATCCTCGACCACCCAGGTGTCTTTGGTGCCGCCGCCCTGGGACGAGTTGACCACCAGCGAACCTTCACGCAGCGCTACGCGGGTCAGGCCGCCGGGGACCACGCGGGTTTCCTTGCCGGACAAGACGAACGGGCGCAGGTCGATATGCCGTGGCGCGATGCCGTTTTCAACAAAGGTCGGGCAGGTGGATAAACACAGGGTCGGCTGGGCGATATAGGCGTGGGGTTTGGCCTTGATACGGGCGCGGAAGGCTTCGATTTCCGCCGCAGTGGAGGCTGGGCCGACCAGCATGCCGTAGCCGCCGGAGCCTTGGGTTTCCTTGACCACCAGATCCGGCAGGTTGGCCAGCACGTGGAACAATTCATCAGGCTTGCGGCATTGAAAGGTCGGCACGTTCTGCAGGATCGGTTCTTCATCCAGGTAAAACCGGATCATCTCGGTGACAAACGGGTACACCGATTTGTCATCCGCCACCCCGGTGCCGATCGCATTGGCCAGCACCACATTGCCCGAGCGGTATGCGGCCAGCAGGCCGGGCACGCCGAGCATCGAGTCGGGGTTGAAGGCCAGCGGGTCGAGGAAAGCATCGTCGAGGCGACGGTAGATCACGTCCACCGCCTTGGGACCGTCGGTGGTGCGCATGAACACACGGTCATCACGCACGAACAGGTCGGCGCCCTCCACCAGTTCCACGCCCATCTCACGAGCCAAAAAGGCATGCTCGAAAAACGCACTGTTGAAACGCCCCGGTGTCAGCACCACCACGCTTGGGTTATCCAGTGGGCTTGAGCTTTTCAGGGTGTCGAGCAGCAGGTTGGGATAGTGGTCGATGGGCGCAATGCGCTGGGCCGCAAATAGTTCCGGGAACAGGCGCATCATCATCTTGCGGTCTTCGAGCATGTAGCTCACACCGCTTGGCGTGCGCAAATTGTCTTCCAGCACGTAGTACGTGCCGTCACCGTCGCGCACGAGGTCGACGCCGGAGATGTGGGAATACAGATCACGGTGCAGGTTCAAGCCCTGCATGGCCAGTTGGTATTGGTCATTGGCCAGCACTTGTTCGGCGGGGATGATGCCGGCCTTGATGATGCGTTGCCCGTGGTACAGGTCGGCCAGGAACAGGTTCAGCGCCTTGACCCGTTGAATGCAGCCACGCTCGACCATCCGCCATTCACTGGCGGGAATGCTGCGTGGGATGGTGTCAAACGGGATCAGGCGCTCGGTGCCCTGCTCGTCCCCGTAAAGGGTGAAGGTGATGCCGGCACGGTGGAACAGCAAATCGGCTTCACGCCGACGTTGCGCGAGCAGTTCGGCGGGCGTATCAGCCAACCAGCGGGCGAACTCGCGGTAATGGGGCCGGACCTGCCCTGCCCCGTCGTACATTTCATCGTAATAAGTGCGGGTCATGCCGTACTCCTTGTCACTCGGACGCAAGCCGTGTTGCAAGGCCCGCGCCATCGGCATAAACACTTAAAAATCAGTGAGTTGAATAAATAACGGAATCCACTCGCACCTTCCTGGTGCGTAGAATGCCCGCCGTCACGCCCCGCGCTTCATCGTAATGCGGGTTTTGACTATCAACAGCATAGCCAGAGTTGATTTCACTGCCCGCCCACGCTTGCGGATAATCACCCCCATCGGCTGAACAGGACACGTCCTACAGTTTCAGCGAACCGCTCTTCCCTTTGGGCCACCCTGTTTGGGTGGCTTTTTTTTGGTGCAAGAAAAGTGAGGTGGCGGTTAGGAGATTTCATACAGCACACACAAAAACGGCCGACCCTAAGGTCAGCCGATACGCTGCTTTACTCATACAAATCGCACTACATGGGTAACCCACGCACCTCCTGCTTGACGCCCCATCCCTCGATGATGCCGCCCAGCGGTTCCACCACCGCCTCAAAGTCTTGCTCGAAGTCTCCTATGCCGTCGTAGGTTGCGAACATGATTTTGCTCAATTCCAGGTACCAGGCGCCATCGTCGCGCGCGCTGACCTGGGCATTCAGGGATTCCCCGCGAAAGCGACCCGCAGCCCTGCGCGCACGTTCCTCATCCGGGAAAATGGCGTAGAACTCGATGGGGTGAAAACGCGAGAAGTCGAACCCGCCTTCTTTCATCCGGCGCAGTACGTTGGTGCTGATGTCTTCTTGATAGGCTGTGCTCATGAAACGTCCTCCTCAAACCGATGGATAGACTTTCCGTGCTTCCCGAAGCCCGCGCCCTACTGGCGCGGGAGCTACGACAAATACAACACCGTTGGAAAACAAGCCTGTAGCTGACAAGACCAGACCTTAGCGATTCATTCGCTGATCTCAATTGCAGAGTAGCGCGAAGCTATCACCTCCACCAGAGGGGTTTCGTGGTCCTACAGGAAATGTTCAGGCGGCGGGTGAGATGTCGAGGATTTGAATGCTGTTCTGATCTTTGAGGATCTTGACCGTCGGCTCGGGCTTGCGGCCCTCCAGGTCATTGAGATCAAGTTCGGCGGCCACGGGCACGAGCTTGTTGCGGATCATGTGCGCCGCGTCTTCGAGGCTGGGCTTTTGCGCGCAGGCGAACTGCTCCACGGTCTGTACACCGTGATCATCTACGAAGGTAATCTGCCACGTTTGCATCGGTGCCTCCTCGATAAAGCCCATGTGTGGGCTCACATCTATCTGGACCTTGAGCGGTCGGCAAACGTTCCACTCAAGGCCTGAGGCACCGGATCAACTGCGCTTATTTTTCAGCGTGTTCTTTCAAGGCTTTCAAGGTGTTAAACGGTGCGTCGACCACGAACTTGTTGGCCAGCCACGAGGGCACGCTGCCGCCTGGCTCGGTGTGCACCTGGTAAGTGACTTCGGTCTGGTTATCGCCCTTTGGCACCAGTTTCCAGTAACCGTCCACTTGGGCTACGCGCACGTAACCTTTGACTTCGGGCTGATAAGTCGGCACTTCCAGCAGTTTGCGGGTCACGGTGCCGTCGGCGGCCTTGGAGGTGGTGATCTCCAGGATCGAGTCGCGGTCGGTCACCGGAAACGGCGCCTTGAACTGAGTGTAGGTCCAGCTCTTGTCACCTTCGGTCTTGAGCAGTTTTTGCGATTTGCATTCGTGGATCCAGGCGCAGGCACCGGCCACGTCTTCCTGCAGGGCCTGGATCTTGGCGACGGGGGCTTTGATCAGGGTGACACCGCGATAAGCCTTGTACTTGGAGCCGGCAATTTCGCTCAAGGACACTTTGATACCGTCTTCGTCCTTGGCGACTTGCCAATCTTCAGCCTGGGCAGTGGCAGCAAACAACACCGTAAAACCGCACAACACAGCCAATCGTTTCAGCGAACCCATTGTTGTATTCCTTATTTTTGAAGTTCCGATAGTAAAGCCCATCAAGCCGCCGTCATCTGCTCCCACCAGCCGATCAAACGGATCGCATCGGCCTGATCATTGCCGCACACCTCAAGGTCTGCCTTGAAATCACTGCACACCGCCGGCCGCTCCGGTTGCCCGAACAGCTGGCATAGCTGTTCGACCGACAGGTGCAGGCAACGTTCTCCCGCAGGTTTGCCATTGGGCATTCCCGGTAACGGTGAACTGATGGAGGGGGCAATGCAGCATGCGCCACAGCCTTCACGGCACTTCATGACCAGCAGGTCCTCGACGACTCAATGTGGATGGCCGGGCTAGAGTACGCCCTTAAACAGCCGTTTTAAAATGGTCTAACAGGGGTTTTTCGCACAAAACAAAAGTGACCGACCAGTCTGCGACAGATGGTCGAGGGCGTGCGTCACCTAAGCGCGCAATTTTATTGCTTGAATTCGAAATCCAGCGCAGCGCCTTCAATGTCGCGGCGCTCTTCGTTACGCAGCTGCAACTGCATCTGGTTGCTCAGTAGGCGGCCATTGATCTGGAACGCGCTGTTGTCGGTGGGTTTTTCCGCAAACATCGGCGGCAACAGCGGCACGCTCTTGGGTTTAGGCATAGTGCCGAGGGGCTGCAAGTGCCTGACCATTTCGGTTGGCAAGGACAGGTCCAACTGTGCCGGTGGCAGTTTGGTCTGGGCTACTTCGTGGGCAGATTTGGATTTACTCGCCACCGGTGCACGTTTTTTCACGACGCCGGTTTTTTTCTTGGCCGCCGGGGCTTTTTTAACCGGCGCCGGTTTCTTCGCCGAAGTCTTCTGCTGGGTATTGGCTGCGGGCTTGCTTTCAGTCACGGGGGCTGCCGCCAGGACGGTGCCGACGTTACACAGACTCAACAGGCCAATTACCACAACAGCACGAAAAATAGAGGTCATATTGCCTACAGCATTAACGGCAGAGGGCCATATGCTCGCTTGTTGAACGCGGCATGACAAGCCTGCTGATCAGTCGGTCAACATGAGTGTCCCCTTTACGCGCCTCAGCCCTGGTTCAAAACCCGGCCGCAGTTTCCTGGCACAACTGGCTGGCCAACATCCCCAGCGTCATCAGCGCCCGCTCTGCCTCACGGTTCCACGGCGTGCCGCAGTTAAGGCGAATACAGTGGTTAAACTGTTCCGTATTACTGAAGATGACTCCCGGTGCAATGCTGATGCCCTGCTGCAGCGCACGCACGTGCAGTTCCTGGGTATTGACCCTGCCGGGCAAACTGACCCACAGGATAAAGCCGCCGGTCGGCCGGGTCATCTGCGTGCCTTCGGGGAAATACTGCTGCACCGCCAGCTGGAATGCGCTGAGGTTCTTGCGGTATTCCTGGCGGATGTAGCGCAGGTGCCGGTCGTAGCCACCGTTCTCCAGGTACGCCGCCACACCCATCTGGGTGACGCTGCACGCCGAGTGGGTGCTGAACATTTGCAGCCGCTGGATTTCCTGCTGGTACTTGCCGGCAATCATCCAGCCGATGCGCACGCCGGGGGACAGGGTTTTGGAGAAACTCGAGCAGTAGATCACCCGATCCAGGCGGTCATAGGCTTTGAGCGCCTTGGTGCGGCCCAGTTCGAACATCAGCTCGCCGTAGATATCGTCCTCGACGATCTGGATATCGAAATCCGAGGCCAGGCGCAGCAACTGTTTCTGCCGTTCCTCGGGCATGGTCGCGCCCAGCGGATTGCTCAGGCGCGTGGTCAGCACCAAGGCCTTGATCGACCATTGGTTGGCCGCCAGTTGCAGCGCCTCAAGGCTCATGCCCGTAGCCGGGTCGCTGGGGATCTCGATGACTTTGAGGCCCAGCAGGTCGGCCAGTTGCAGCAAGCCGTAATAGGTCGGTGATTCAGCCGCGATGAGGTCGCCCGGACGGGTCAGTACGCGCAACGACATCTGCAACGCATCAACGCACCCGTGGGTGATCACCACTTCGGAGGGGTCCACTACCACGCCAGCATCGCGCATGCGAATCGCCACCTGGCGGCGCAATGGTTCAAAACCCGGGCTGAACATGTAGCTGAAGGCCCGCGGGCTTTGGAAGCGCGTGACCTTGGCCAGTTGCTGGTGCAACGCGCGCACCGGCAAATAATCGACACTCGGCACGGCCGCACCCAACGGGAACACGCCTTCGCGGCGCGACTCGACCAATACCTGCTGGATAATGCTGCTGCGCGTGACCAACCCCGGACGCTCAACCCGGGCGATATCCGGCGTCGGCGCCGTGAGCGCAGGCGTCTGGTGCACGTAATAACCCGACTGCGGCCGCGCGCGGATCAGCCCCTGGTCTTCCAGGTTCGCATACGCCTGCAACACCGTGGCGTGGCTGACGTTGAGCTGTGAGCTCATCTTGCGCACCGAAGGCACGCGCTCGCCGGGTTGATAGACACCGCGCCGGATGTCCTCAGCCAGTTGCTGGGCGATACGTTGGTAAAGCAACAGATTGGTCATGACGCAGCACTCGATTTCACGGGTATTTTATTTTTGTGTGAAACATACCGGCACAGTTTAGAAGTGTACGGGGACAGTTGCCACAATAGTCGAGCGCGGGCGGCAGTGATAGAGAAAACTGTAGGGGCAAGGTGCATAAAAAAACCGATCAATGATCGGTTCTGTGTGTACGCGGCAACCTGTGGGGAGCTGGCTTGCCTGCGATAGTATCGCCTCGGTTTGCCTGACATACCGAGGCGCCTGCATCGCAGGCAAGCCAGCTCCCACACTGATCGATGCAGGTTTTTAGCGAGCGGCGCCCAGCTGGCCTTTTTCGTCGGAGAACACAATTTCCACCCGGCGGTTCTGCGCGCGGCCGCGCTCTGAGGCGTTGGCCTCTACCGGGTACTGGTCACCGTAGCCCTCGACCTGGATACGTTTTTCATCAATCCCCAGGTCCATCAGCACATCAGCCACCGATTGCGCACGGTCGCGCGACAGCTTGAGGTTTTCCTGCTCGCCACCGGTGTTGTCGGTATAACCCTCGATGCGCACCACGCGCTTGGGGTTCAACTGCAAGAACTGCACAATTTTCAGCACGGTGCGGTTGGCCGAGTTTTGCAGCTCGGCGTCACCGGTGTCGAACAACACATCGCCCAACGTCATGACCAGGCCGCGATTGGTCTGGGTGGTGGTCAGGCTGGCGATTTGCTCTTCGAGCCACTTGCCTTGCTGCTGCACGCTCGCCAACTTGCTCTCACGCAGGGCCAATTGCAGGCGCTGGCGTTCCAGCTCCAGCTTGGTGCCGCGCTCGGCGTTGAGCCCCTGCTCGGTGTGTTCGCGGGCGATCTCACTGTAGCGCTGGCTCAGGTAGGCGTAATGCACCACGTCGGGGCCGCTGCCCCAGTAGCTGGACAAGCGATCGGCGCGGGCCAGGGATTCGCCGGCACGAATCACATCCTTGGGCGCAAAACGCAGCACATTCGCGTCTTCCTTGACCTTCTGGAAGTCGCTGCCAGCCTGCTGCAACGCCTGCTCGCTGTTGGGCTGGCTGGCGCAACCGCCCAACGCCGCGCTGCCCAGCAGCAACACACAACTCAAACCACGGATCAGCGGGCTCATTGGGCTTCTCCCAGCTGCAATTGTTTGCGCAGTCGGGCGATGCGGGTGTTAAGCACGTTCAACTGTTCCTGGCTTTTGCGCGTCAATACCCGCGCTTCAGCCAGACGCGCGTCCAGCTCGGCCTGTTCGGCCTGCATGCGCGCATCTTTGTAGGATTGGTCGGCCATGTCGGCCCGGGCCTTGGCGAACTTGTCTTCAGCCAGTTTCAGTTCAGGCGATTCATCGGTGCTGGCGCCCACGGCGTTGGCCTGTTCCAAGGCCTGCTGGGTGAGGCGTATTTGTTCGTTCGGCGCAGGATCAGCTGCACATCCCGCCAGAGCGACAACGGCGAGGGCCGCGAAAAGAGGTCGAAGAGTCACTGAAAATCCTTACTTTGCTGGGGTGCCGACGGGTTGCTGCAATTGCGCTTTCCAGCGTTCGAGGTTGCGCTGCAAAGCGGCTTGCGCGACACCAGACGCGGGTAATTCTGTCATCTTTTTCGCCAGCTGTCCGCGCAGCCACGGATCGTTGCAGGCGGAGTTGTGGGAAATCGCCAGGTACAGGCCGGGCTGGTCGACGGGTATTTCACGGGCGACAAGGTCGTTGCTCATGCCCAGCGTCTGGGCCATGGCCATGCCCGAGTAGCGCCCGGCCAGCACGTAGTCGACTTCACCCAGCAGCAGTTTCTGGAACGCCGGGGTCAAGTTGGGCAGGCGTTGCAAGCTGAGCTGCTGGCCGGCGAAGGTGTCGAAACCAGCGCTCAAGCGCGCACGCTCGGAGACCGCGCCTTTATGCCCGTGCAAGTCTTCAGCGCTGGTGTAGACCAGCGGCGAATCCTTGCGCGTCCACACCAGATAGTCGATCTGCACCAGTGCCGGATGGATGTAGTCGAGGGTTTCCAGCTCGCCCAGGTTCAGCGGCGCATCGGCGAGGATGTCCATGCGCCCGCTGCGCACTTCATCCAGGGCCAGGGAGCGTTTGCCGCCGTAAAGCAGGTCGATTTTAAGGCCCAGGTCCTTGCCGATTTGTTGCAGTACATCAGCCGTGGCGCCGATCAGGTGCGTTGGGTCTTGAGGGTCACGCCACAGCAACGGCGGCGCGTCCGGGCTGCCGGTAATCACCAGGCGCTCACACTTGCCGGCAGCCAGCGCGAGGCCGGGCAGTAGCGCCAATCCAAGTGTCAGTGCCAGCAATACGGGACGCAGATCCATGGCGGTTTCTCCGATGTTCAAAAAAGCCGGGCAAAAAAAAGCCCGGTCACAAGACCGGGCTCTTTATAAGTGAAGCAACTGGATTAGACCAGCTTCTCCAACTCGGGTACGGCTTCGAACAAGTCCGCAACCAGGCCGTAATCAGCCACCTGGAAGATTGGCGCTTCTTCGTCCTTGTTGATCGCAACGATCACCTTGGAGTCTTTCATACCGGCCAAGTGCTGGATCGCGCCGGAGATACCGACGGCGATGTACAGCTGTGGCGCAACGATTTTGCCGGTCTGGCCGACCTGCATGTCGTTGGGTACGAAACCTGCGTCGACGGCCGCGCGGGAAGCGCCGACCGCAGCGCCCAGCTTGTCGGCCAGGGCGTACAGGTGTTTGAAGTTGTCACCGTTCTGCATGCCGCGGCCGCCGGAAACGACGATTTTGGCAGCGGTCAGCTCAGGGCGATCCGACTTGGCCAGCTCTTCGCCAACAAAGCTGGAAGTGCCAGCGTCGTGGGCAGCAGCAACAGCTTCAATGGCAGCCGAACCACCTTCAGCGGCAACCGGGTCGAAACCGGTGGCACGCACGGTGATGACTTTGACCGAAGCGTTGGACTGTACGGTGGCAATGGCGTTACCGGCGTAGATCGGGCGCTTGAAGGTGTCAGCGCTTTCTACCGAGATGATCTCGGAGATCTGGTCAACGTCCAGCTGCGCGGCAACGCGTGGCAGGATGTTTTTGCCGTTGGAGGTGGCGGCAGCCAGGATGTGGCTGTAGCCAGCGCCCAGCTCAGCTACCAGCGGAGCAACGTTTTCCGGCAACTGATGCGCGTAGGCGGCGTTGTCAGCGTTCAGGACTTTGCTCACGCCCGCGATTTTCGCAGCGGCTTCAGCCACGGCGCCAGCGCCCTGACCTGCTACCAGCACGTGAATGTCGCCACCGATTTTAGCGGCAGCGGCCACGGTGTTCAGCGTGGCCGGGGCCAGCACCTTGTTGTCGTGTTCGGCGATTACGAGGATAGCCATGATCAGATCACCTTCGCTTCGTTTTTCAGTTTCTCGACCAATTCAGCCACCGACTTGACCTTGATGCCCGCGCTGCGTGCAGCCGGTGCTTCAACCTTGACGGTCTTGTTGGTAGAGGCGGTGGAAACGCCCAAAGCTTCTGGAGTCACCGACTCGAGCGGCTTCTTCTTGGCTTTCATGATGTTTGGCAGGGACGCATAGCGCGGCTCGTTCAAACGCAGGTCGGTGGTGACGATGGCCGGCAGTTTCAACGAAACGGTCTGTGCGCCGCCGTCGATTTCACGGGTCACAGCGACGCTGTCGCCGCTCACTTCGACTTTGGAAGCGAAGGTGCCCTGGCCGTAACCGGTCAGCGCAGCCAGCATCTGGCCAGTCTGGTTGTTGTCGCTGTCGATGGCTTGTTTGCCGAGGATCACCAGCTGAGGCTGTTCCTTGTCGACAACGGCCTTGAGCAACTTGGCCACGGCCAGGGAGGTCAGGTCTTCAGCCGACTCAACCAGAATGGCGCGGTCGGCGCCCAGGGCCAGGGCGGTACGCAGCTGCTCTTGAGCAGTGGTAGGGCCGATGGAAACCACCACGATTTCAGTCGCCACGCCTTTCTCTTTCAGGCGTACAGCTTCTTCCACAGCGATTTCGCAGAAAGGGTTCATCGACATTTTGACGTTAGCAAGGTCGACGCCGGAATTGTCCGCCTTGACGCGAACTTTCACGTTGTAATCGACAACGCGTTTGACAGCTACAAGAACCTTCATGGATTCCTCGTTACTCTCCGGTGAAAAGAAAGTCGCCTAGGCGAACCTGGCGGTTGATGCTCATCGGCACACAAGGGCACCTCCAAAAACTTCGGCGGATGACTTAGCGATGGGGAAATGATGACCGTTCGTCAGGGGTGACTGAGAGGTCATTCTTTATCGCAGTGTGTAAACTGCGCACCATTGTTTAGGCACGCGTCACCTGTCTTGCTTTTGGACGTGCTCTTGAAACCTGCTGTCTGCCTACGGTAAGCGCAAAACCGACCGTATATTGACCGGAACGCCTATTCTGGTCAATACGCCAAAATAGCCAGTCATAAGCCGCGTTGCTTTGATTTACCTAGCCTGCGAGCAATTCAAACAAACGTTTGTATTGGACGCTGCCAGTGGTGTAGATATAATGCGCCACCTAGAGAGAAAGGTGGGTCTTGCCGTTGTTGCAAGACGACACCGAACCTCCATCCATTAGAAAAAAAAGCCTGTTGAGCCTTGAGTAGGAGATAGCCTGTGGAACGCGAATACATGGAATTCGACGTGGTCATCGTCGGCGCTGGCCCGGCAGGCCTGTCTGCCGCCTGCCGACTGAAGCAGAAGGCCGCCGAAGCCGGTAAAGAAATCAGCGTCTGCGTGGTCGAGAAAGGCTCCGAAGTCGGCGCTCACATCCTCTCCGGTGCCGTGTTCGAACCACGCGCCCTGAACGAACTGTTCCCGGACTGGAAGGAACTCGGCGCTCCGCTCAATACCCCGGTTGTGCGCGACGACATCTATGTACTGCGCAGCCCTGAAGCCTCCACCAAGGTGCCTGACTTCTTTGTGCCCAAGACCATGCACAACGAAGGCAACTACATTATCTCCCTGGGCAACCTGTGCCGCTGGCTGGCCCAGCAGGCCGAGAACCTGGGCGTAGAAGTCTACCCAGGCTTCGCCGCCCAGGAAGCGCTGTTCGACGAGAACGGCGTGGTGCGCGGGATCATCACCGGCGACCTCGGCGTCGACCGCGAAGGCCATCCAAAAGAAGGCGTGTACACCCCAGGCATGGAGCTGCGTGGCAAGTACACGCTGTTCGCCGAAGGTTGCCGTGGCCACATCGGCAAGCAACTGATCCAGCGTTTTAACCTGGACAGCGACGCCGACGCCCAGCACTACGGCATCGGCCTCAAGGAAATCTGGGAAATCGACCCGGCCAAGCATCAGCCTGGCCTGGTGGTTCATACCGCCGGCTGGCCGCTGGACATCATGAGCAACGAGAACACCGGCGGCTCGTTCCTTTATCACCTGGAAAACAACCAGGTGGTTGTCGGCCTGATCGTCGACCTGTCCTACAGCAACACCTTCCTGTCGCCGTTCGATGAGTTCCAGCGCCTCAAGCACCACCCGGTGCTGGCGCAATACCTGGAAGGCGGCAAACGCGTCAGCTACGGCGCGCGTGCCCTGGCCAAAGGCGGCATCAACTCGTTGCCGAAGATGGTCTTCAAAGGCGGCGCCTTGATCGGCTGCGACCTGGGCACCATGAACGTGGCCAAGATCAAAGGCAGCCACACCGCGATGAAGTCCGGCATGCTCGCTGCCGACGCCGTGGCCGAGCGCCTGTTCGCGGACTCCGAAGGCGGTGACGAACTGACCAACTACGTCGACGGTTTCAAGGCCAGCTGGCTCTACGAAGAGCTGTTCGCCAGCCGCAACTTCGGCCCGGCGATGCACAAGTTCGGCCCGATCATCGGCGCCGGCTTCAACTGGTTTGACCAGAACATCCTCGGCGGCAAAATGCCGTTTACCTTGCACGACACCAAGCCGGATTACGCCTGCCTGAAGCTCGCCAAGGACAGCAAGAAGATCGACTACCCAAAACCCGACGGCAAACTGAGCTTCGACAAGCTGAGCTCGGTGTTCATCTCCGGTACCAACCACGAAGAAGAGCAGCCGTGCCACTTGAAGCTCAAAGACCCAAGCATCCCGATCGGCACCAACCTGCCGCTCTACGATGAACCGGCGCAGCGCTACTGCCCGGCTGGCGTGTATGAAGTGATCACCAAGGAAGACGGCGAGAAGCGCTTCCAGATCAACGCCCAGAACTGCGTGCACTGCAAGACCTGTGACATCAAGGACCCTTCGCAGAACATCACGTGGGTTACGCCGGAAGGCGCGGGTGGGCCGACTTACCCGAATATGTAAGGCAGTTGCTTGAACAAAAAAGGCTCCCAAACGGGAGCCTTTTTTATGGCCAACATAAATCAACTGTGGGAGCTGGCTTGCCTGCGATAGCGGTGGGTCAGTAATGAATAGGTGGCTGACACACCGCTATCGCAGGCAAGCCAGCTCCCACAGTTTTGACCGCGTTGTGTCAGGCGACCCGCTCTTCACCAGGGTTACGCAAGAAGTAACGCTTATATTCGCGACTGAACTGCGATGTACTCTGATACCCCACGTTATGCGCCGCCTGCGCCACGCCCAAGCCGTCCACCAGCAGCAACTGCTGGGCCTTCAACAACCGCAAGCGCTTCAAATACTGCACCGGCGACAGCAGCGTGCAACGCTTGAAATGCTCGTGAAAGGTCGAAGCACTCATATGCGCATACCCGGCCAACGTCTCAATGTTCAGCGGCTCGGCGTAATGGGCATGCAGGTGATGCAACGAGGTGGCGATGCGCGAAAACTGCCCCTGTTGTTCCACCAAGGCACGCAGCACATCCGCCTGTGGCCCGCGCAATGCGGTAAACAACACTTCCCGGACCCGCGCCGGGCCCATGATCCGGCTTTCCAGCGGATCGTGCAGGCACTGCAGCAGCCGCTCGACGCTGCCGCGCATTGCATCATCGAGCATCACCGAGCTCATGGATTCCAATGTCTGCGCCGTCGGCGGCGGCCCGGCCTGCATGCCCATGGCCATGACCAGTTCGCCGAGCACCACGCGATCAATCCCCACGGTGACCCCGTACAGCGGCGCGTTGGGCGCCATGGCAAAGGTCTCGCACTCGAACGGCACCGGCATCGCCTGGATCAGGTAGTGCCCGGCGCCATACTCCAGTGTGCGCGGGCCCAGATAGGCGACTTTGCTGCCCTGGGCCACGAACATCAGGCTCGGCTCGTAGATCTGCGGGCCGCGTGCCACGTCGCAACTGGCGCGCAATACCTTCACACCGGGCAGGTGCGTCGGGGAGAAACCGTCACAGGGCGTCAGGTCCTCAATCAAGGCAACCAGCGTGGCGTTGGCATCGAGATGGCGGGTCAACAACATGGCAAAAAACTTCGTTAAAAAGGGATAAGAGCATCATCGCAGGTCTGAGCGCACATGAATCCAAACACAGGGCACTCCCGGACGAATAGGCATGAGGTTCGGAGCAATCGCCATGGCCGCATCCCGGCCCTGCGCGGAAAATACGCCGCCTCCCTAGTCAATCCTTTTGCGAGGTTTCTGTATGTACACCGCCATCGGTTATGCCGCCCAGTCGGCCACCACTCCCCTCGCCCCCATGTCCTTCGAACGCCGCAGCCCGCGCGCCGACGATGTAGCCATCGAGATTCTGTACTGCGGCGTATGCCACTCCGACATCCACCAGGCACGCAACGAGTGGGGCATCGCCGTGTACCCGCTGATGCCTGGCCATGAGATCGTCGGCAAAGTCACCGCCGTCGGCACCAGCGTGACCGCGCACAAAGTCGGCGATCTGGTGGGCGTGGGCTGCATGGTTGATTCGTGCCGCCACTGCGACGCTTGCCATGCGGACCTTGAGCAGTACTGCCTCGAAGGCCCGACCATGACCTACGCCACCCCGGACCGGGTGGATGGCAGCAACACCATGGGCGGCTACTCCGACAGCATCGTGGTCAGTGAGCACTTCGTGGTGAAGATCCCGGCCAAGCTCGACTTGGCCAGCGCCGCGCCGATTCTGTGCGCAGGCATCACCACCTACTCGCCACTCAAGCACTACGGCGTGAAGGCTGGCGACAAAGTCGGCGTGCTGGGCATGGGTGGCCTGGGCCACATGGGCATCAAGTTCGCCAAGGCCATGGGCGCAGAAGTGACGCTGTTCACCCGCTCCGCGAGCAAGGCTGAAGAAGGCCGTCGCCAGGGTGCCGACCATGTCATCGTGTCCACCGATGCCGAGCAGATGAAAGCCGCCGCCGGCAGCTTCGATTTCCTGCTGGACACCATTCCGGTGCAACACGACCTGAACCCCTACCTCGACGTGCTGCGCTTTGACGGCGTGCATATCCTGGTTGGCTTGATCGAACCGGTCGACCCACCGGTGAACGCTGCCAAGCTGGTGCTGGGCCGTAAAGTGCTGGCCGGTTCGTTGATCGGCGGCATTGCCGAAACCCAGGAAGTGCTGGATTTCTGCGCCGAGCACAACATCACCTGTGACATTGAAATGCTCGATATCCGCCAGATCAACGAGGCCTACACCCGCATGATCGCCGGCGATGTGAAGTACCGCTTTGTCATCGACATGGCGACCTTGAAGGCCTGATCAGGCCTTAGCGCCCAACTCCGCTGACAGCCGCGCTGCGACCTGCTTGATCACAGGGATCAGCTCGGCCATCTTTTCCAGCGGCATGTAGGGCACGGTACTGGCGATGCTGATGCCGGCGACGATTCGCCGGCTGGCATCGCGCACCGGTGCCGCCACACAACGGATCGACGGTTCGTTGTCTTCCAGGTCGAACGCATACCCACCCTCCACGTATTCGCGCATGCGCTGCTCGAACTGCGCCCAGGATTGCTCCGGGTGCGCTGGCCATTGCTGGCTCTTGCCCTCGGCGGGCAGGCTGGCTTCATACAGGCGCTGCCACTCCTGCACAGAGTCATCCAGCAACATTGCCTTGCCCACACCGGTGCGCGCCAGCGGCATGCGATGGCCGACTCGCGAGCGCATTTCCGGGCCGTAGCGGCCGGGGTTCTTGTGCAGGTAGAGCACGTCGTCGTATTCACGAATCGCCAAGTGGATGGTGTCGCCAGTCAGCGCCGACAGTTCATCCAGGTACGGCACCGCCAGGGTCACCAGCGGCAGTTCGTCACGGGCCTGAAACCCCAGTTCGATCAGTTTCGGCCCGAGCAAATAACCTACTTGCGGCACCACACGCAGGTAACGCTCCTCCACCAGGCAACTGGCCAGCCGGTGAGTGGTACTGCGGGTGGTGCCGATGCGCCTGGCGATCTCTTTCAAGTCGCGCGCACCCGCCGCCACCGCTTGCACCACGCCCAGGCCACGCAGCAGGGTCTGGGTGCCGGTGGGGGCGGCGTCTTTGACGGGGATGTGGGCGTTTTCCTGCATATCGGGCCTATTGGGAAGTACGAAAACGGCGCCATTATGGCAAATGCAGCCCTGCTGAACAGAGGAGATCCATTGTGGGAGCTGGCTTGCCTGCGATAGCGGTGCATCAGCCTACAAATAATTAGCTGACCCACCGCTATCGCAGGCAAGCCAGCTCCCACATTTGGATCTTCATAGGGCGAGAGTTCAGCGTTGCTTCATGCGGTCGATGATGACCGCCAAGAGCAGGATCGAGCCCCGGATCACATACTGGTAAAACGTGTCGATGTTCTTCAGGTTCATCGCGTTCTCGATGATCGCCAGAATCAACACCCCGGCAATCACATGGCGGATCATGCCGATACCGCCACTCAACGACACACCGCCCAGCACACACGCCGAGATCACCGTCAGCTCGAAGCCCTGGCCGATCATCGGCTGGCCCGAGGTCATGCGCGAGGCGAGGATCACCCCGGCCAGTGCGCCGATCAATCCGTGCACGACAAAGATGATGATCTTGGTGCGGTCGACATTCACCCCGGCCAGCAACGCCGCTTCCTGGTTGCCACCGATGGCCATGGTGTTGCGCCCATAGGTGGTGTAGTTGAGCAGCCAGCCGAAGAACACAAAGCACAACACGGTGATGATAATCGGCACCGGCACGCCCATCAGTTGGCCGTTGCCGAACACAAAGAAGCGTTCGTCCATCACGCCGACCGCCTTGCCGTTGGAAAAGATATAGGCCAGCCCGCGCACGATCTGCATGGTCGCCAAGGTTGCGATCAACGCGTTGATGCGCAGCTTGGCGATCACGATGCCGTTGATCAGCCCCACTACCAGGCCCATGGCCAACGCAGCGGACACGCCGAGTACCACGCTGTCGGTGTCACGAATCACAATCCCCGCGACCACACCGGCACAGGCGATCACCGAGCCGACTGACAAGTCGAAATGCCCCGACGCCAGGCAGAACAGCATGGTGCACGCAGCGATGCCCACCGTCGAAATCGCCAGGCCCAGCCCGCGCATATTCAGCGGCGAGAGGAAGTTGTCGATAAACAGCGCGCTGAGCACAAAGATGCTCAATGCCGCGAGTAGCATCACCCAATCATCGAGAAATTTACGTTGGTTGAAACCCGGCCAAAAGCCCTTTGCAGTTTTTACCTGTGACATACCTATACCCTCGAATTCTTCAAGCCCGCGAACGCGGGAGAGCCAGTTGCAACAGCTTCGCTTCATCCGCCTGGTCGCGGGTCAACTCGCCAGTCAGCGCGCCTTCACTCATCACCAGGATGCGATCAGAGATGCCCATCACTTCCATCAGGTCGCTGGACACCACAATCACCGCAATGCCGCTGGCCGCAAGGTTATGAATGATCTGGTAGATCTCCGACTTGGCGCCGATATCGATGCCGCGTGTAGGCTCATCCAACAGCAACACTTTCATCGGCATCGACAGCCAGCGGCCAAGAATGGCCTTCTGTTGATTGCCGCCGGACAGGTACATGATTTTCTGCTCGGCGTTCGGCGTTTTGACTTTCATCGCCTTGATCTGCTTGTCGGCGTTGCCCTTCTCCCAGCCTTCACGCAACAGCCAGCCAAAGGTCGAATGCGCGCCACGCGCACTGATGTTGATGTTCTCGGCCACGCTGGACAGCGGGATGATGCCTTCCTTTTTGCGGTCCTCCGGGCACAGCAGCACACCGGCGGCGATGGCATCGCGTGGTGAATGTAATGGCAGGGCTTGCCCAAACAACTCCAACTGCCCGGCCGTTGCGCGTTCCAGGCCACTGAGCAAACGAAACAGCTCGGTACGCCCGGCGCCCACCAGCCCGAAAAGGCCGAGAATCTCGCCCTTGTGCACCTGCAGGCTGACCGCTTCGCGCAGGCCAGGCCCAAGCAAACCGTTAACCTTGAGCGCCACCTCACCGCGTTCGCGCGGGCGGTAATCGTAGATATCCTGGATATCGCGCCCGACCATGCAGGTCACCAACTGGTCGTGAGTCAGTGTGGCCATGTCGTCAAAAGTGCGCACATAACGGCCGTCCTTGAACACCGTCACCGCATCGCAAATACGGAACACTTCTTCCATGCGATGCGACACATACAGCACCACTTTGCCCTCATCGCGCAGGCGCGTGATGATCGCCATCAAGCGGTCGATTTCCCGCGCCGACAGGCTGCTGGTGGGTTCGTCAAAAGCAATCACATGGGCACCACGGGACAACGCCTTGGCGATTTCCACCAGTTGGCGCTGGCCGAGGGACAAGCGCCCGAGCTTCTCTTGGGGATCGATTTCATCGGCCAGGCCTTTAAGGCACGCCAACGCCTGCTTGCGCAGCTGGCCGCCATTGACCACGCCGAAACGCGACGGCAAATGCCCGAGAAACAGGTTCTCGGCCACGGTCATTTCCGGCACCAGATGCAGCTCCTGGTGAATCACCGCCACGCCGTTGGCGATGCTGTCGGCGGCGTTCTTGAACGCCATGACCTGCTCGCCGATCTGCACCGTGCCGCTGCTGGGCGTGTAGGCACCGCCGAGGATCTTGAGCAGCGTGGACTTGCCCGCGCCGTTCTCGCCCATCAGCGCATGCACCGAGTGCGGCCGCGCTTCAAAGCTGATTTGCGCCAGCGCCTTGACCCCGGGAAACTCCTTGCCGATGCCGTTGAAACGCAAGGCCGCGCCGGTCATTTCCACAGACCGATTTTGCTCAACTCTTCCTTGAAGTTGGCGCGGGTGATGAGGGTTACGTTATCCAGGGCGGTGAACTTGGCAGGCTCGGTGCCTTTGGTGACCCACTCGAACATCGCCGTGGCGGTTTTGTAGCCGGATGCATCGGGGCTGAGCAGCATTGAGCCGTAGAAGCCGGTGTCGGTTTTCTTCAACTCTTCAATCGCATCAGTGCCATTGATGCCCACGCCAATCACATTGGCCGCCTTGAAACCGGCGCTTTCGGTGGCGCGCACGCCGCCCAGCACGGTGCTGTCGTTCATGCCGCCGATGATCAGGTTTTTCGCGGTGCCCGGCAGCTTTACCAGCGCCGAGTTGGTTGAATCCATGCTGCCTGGCACGTCGAGGGTTTTCTGCGCGCTGAACAGGATGTGGTCAGCGGGCAAGCCGGCGGCCTTGAGGCCTTCGACCGAACCGTCGGTGCGTTTTTTGCCGGTTTCCAGCTCGTCAAAGGTGTTGATGACGGCGTAGGTGTCCTTCCAGTCCCAGTTACGATGCTTGGCTTCGGCGGCCATGGCCTCGCCTTGCTTCTGGCCGATCTTGTAGGCATCCAGGCCCACATAAGGCACGTCTTCCATGGGCTTGCCCTTGGCATCGACAAATCGGTCATCCACCGCCAGCACTTTCAAGCCGTTGAGCTTGGCCTTGGCCATGATCGCAGGGCCGAGGGACACGTCCGGCGGGCAGATCACAAACCCCTTGGCGCCGTTGGCGGCGAGGGTGTCGATGGCGGACAAGGTTTTCTCGCCGTCGGGCACGGCGATCTTGATCACGGTGAAGCCCTGGTCCTTACCGGCCTTTTCGGCAAAGGCCCATTCGGTCTGGAACCAAGGCTCTTCGGCCTGCTTGACCAGGAAGCCGATCTTCACTTCTTCGGCCGCTGCAAAACCGCTGAAGGCCATCGCCAGCGCCACGGCGCCTAACGTCTTCTTGAACATGAACCACCTCTCTTGATTGTTGTTAGTCGTGGTACATCACGGAACGCCCGCCATCGATCATCAGGCAGGTTGCGTTGATAAAGGGCGCCTCGTCGGTGGCCAGAAACAGCGCCGTCATCGCCACCTCGACCGGTTGGCCGATGCGCTTGGGCGGGTGCAAATCGAAGGCGCGCTGGCGCTCGGCATGCGGGTCAGGGAAGCCGTTCCAGTAATCGACGTTGAGCTGGGTTTCGATGTAGCCCGGCGCAATGGCATTCACGCGGATGCCTTTGGGCGCGTATTCGATGCCGAGGGCGCGGGTGAGACCGAGCAGGCCATGCTTGGCTACCGGATAGGGAAAACAGCCGGGAATGATGTGGCTGGAATGGGTGGAAGCGATGTTGATGATGTTGCCGATGCCCTGCTCGATCATGTGCGGCAACACGGTGCGGCAGCCGAACCAGGCACCGTCGAGGTCGATGGCGAAGCAGCGGCGCCAGTCTTCGTCGGTCATCTCCAGCGGGTCACGGAACACGTTGACGCCCGCGCAGTTGATCAACACATCCACACGGCCAAAGCGCTCGATGGCCACATTGACTAGCGCCTGCCATTGCTCTTTGGAGGTGATATCGACGGCCTGCGCGACAATCTCAGCGCCGCGTTCGCGCCAGTGGGCGGCGACTTGCTCAACCTTTTCGGCCTGGATATCCGCAATCACCAGCCGTGCCTGCTGGGCCTGGAAGCAGGCGACGATCACCTCGCCTATCCCTTGAGCGGCACCGGTGATGATCACCACTTTGTTTTTCAGCCGCTCGCCATAGGTGGGTTCGGGCACGGCGGGTAATGACAACGGTTGGGGCTGCATCGCTTCACCTGTTTTATTTTTGGTAGTGAGTGCTGATGCCGCCGACTATAAACCCATCTTTTGAAATATCTCAATATATAAATTTGCATCCCATATAGTGAGACATGGCGCAAAAAAATGTGGGTGCCGATCTCTGTGGGAGCTGGCTTGCCTGCGATACGGGCACCTCGGTATTTCAGTTACACCGAAGTGATGCTTTCGCAGGCAAGCCAGCTCCCACACAAGCCCGCCCCCACAGTGGGCCTTCAGTGTTTTTGAAAGAGGGTTTCAGCCCTGGGCAAAGTCGCGCAGTGCATTACCCTCCATGCGATAGCGCACCCACTCCTCCTGCGGCTGGGCGCCGATGGACTTGTAGAAGGCAATCGCCGGCTCGTTCCAGTCCAGCACGCTCCACTCGAAACGCCCGCAACCGTTGTCGCAGGCGATCTTGGCCAGGTGCCGCAAGAGCTTCTTCCCCGCCCCGCCGCCACGTTGCTCGGGGTTGATGTAGAGGTCTTCGAGGTACAGGCAGTTGCTGCCCAGCCAGGTGGAGTAACTGAAGAAGAACACCGCAAAGCCAATCGGCAGGCCATCCCGCGAACAGATCAGGCCATGGGCGGTGGCGCCCTCGCTGAACAGGCTGCGCTCGATATCCACCACACTGGCGATCACTTCGTGCCGGGCCTTTTCGTACTCGGCAAGTTCAGTGATGAAAGTCAGGATCTGCGCAGCATCGCTGGGCACGGCAGGGCGAATCTCGATGGTCATGGGCGGGCCTTGGGCAATGTCAAAGGCCACATACTAAGGCGCTTTGATGACTGATTGCAGTGCAATTTGTTTACTCCGGCCACGCGTAAAGCAAGTACCACCAACCACGCAACATTCGCCTTGCACAGGCATGGTAAACAGTCGGGCATAACGCTAATAACTGCATGCTGATAACTGCATGCTGATAACTGCATGCTGATAACTGCAAGGTCGCCCGATGCCTTCCACACCCGCCGTGAATACCAAACTGTTCGCCTTTTTCTGCCTCGCCAGCTTCTTGCTGTCACTGTCCTATGGCTCGACGTTTTTGCTGTCGCTGCTGATCCACTCGCGCGGCGGCAATGAACACGACGCCGGCAGCGTGATCTCCATGGCGATGCTCAGTACGTTCGTGGCAGTGCTGTTCTGCGGGCACTTGGCCGATGCGGTCGGTGCGGCGCGCGCGATTGCGGGCATGGGCGTATTGCTGGTGGTGGCGTGCCTGGGGTTTGCCCTGACACCCGGGTTTGGCCAGGGCTTGATGCTGTTCGGTCTGTCGCTTGGGTTGGGCTGGGGCGTGTTCTACACCTTGGGGCCGATCATCGTGACGCTGCTGGTGCAATCGGCGCAGCGGGCCAAATATTTTGCGCTGCTGTCGGGCAGTATGTTGAGCGGGATCGGCTCCGGCCCTTTGCTCGGCCGTGCCGCCGACGCGCTGGGCCTGCCGCTGACAGCAGCCTTCTATATCGCCGGCCTGGCCAGTCTGGTCGGCGTCCTGATGTTCTGGCGAATGGGCGCACAACTTAACCACCACGCGAATGCGCCCACCTCGAAGATTTCCTGGGCGTCCAGCCGCCGCGTGCTGTCATCCAAAGCCGCGTTTGCGATCCTGATGGTCGGCCTGGGCGGCTGTGTGTTTGGTGGGCTTTCATCGTTTCAAACCAGCTACGCGGCTGCGCAGGGGTTGGACTATTCGTTGTTCTTTGGCGGCTTCCTGAGCGCCGCCATTACCAGCCGGCTGTTGATCGCCGGCCACGTGGTCAAGCGCGATGCGTACTGGGCCGCCTGCGTGCTGTCCGGGATCATGCTCGGCTCGATCGCGCTGTTTGCGTTTGGCGTGAGTGGCAACCTCAGTTACCTGTTGGCAGCCGGCACGCTGGGCGTGGGTTACGGCCTGACGTACTCGGTGATCAATGGGCTGGTGGCCAATGAAGCACCGCCTGGTACGACGTCACAAGCCTTGCTGCTGTTCAGCCTGGCGTACTTTGTCGGGGTGTTCGGCTTTCCGCTGCTGGCGGGCAAAATCATTGTCGACTCTGGGCTGCCGACGCTGCTGGCGAGTGTGTTGGCCGTGGCCTTGTTCAACTGGTTGATCACGGTGGCGCGACTGATCTGGCGCCAGCGTTCGGCTAACAAAATCTTACAGGTGAATTAGCACCGTTCGTCGCCATCAAGGCACGAACCGCAAACTGGGGCGGACCAATAAGGGGTAAGGACATTAATCATATGGAGACACCCCTCATGAAGAATTCCAAATTTGCTGCCCTCGCCCTCATCGGCCTGCTGTCCGCCGCCTCATTGAGTGCCGTTGCCGCCACCTCATCCACCGGCACCACCAACCCTGCTACCAAGGAGTCTCAGGATTCGATGGGCACAGGGATGGAAACCAACGGTGGCGCGATTATCGATAACGGCGCAGACCCTCGCACCAAAGGCGCCGATACCCAACGTCAGGCACCGGCTGCAGTCGGTAACGGCAAAATGGGCCCAGGCGTCAATGAAGAACCCAAAATCAACAAGGGCGATGACAGCAACATCCCGGGCGCCCCGAAACAACCTGCGCCTTGATGCATCGATAGCCGCACCGACACCCGATCATTTCCCAGTGAAGAGGTACGCATGAACGTCGATAGAAACCTTGAAAAAGAAGTCCTCACCCGCCTGCTGCACGCCCACCCCAACGGCCTGGGCAAGGAGGTGCTGGATAACTACCGCGGCGAAAAGGTGGTGGCCAGTGTGCTGGCATTTCTGCAAGAACGCGGGTTTATCAAGGATGGGCATGTGACCACCGACGACGCCGGTGAATATTCGTTGAACCTGCCGATCAAGCTGACCGCCTCGGGTGTTGACGAGGCGCGCAAGCTGGAAGGCGAAGGCACCGTTTGAACTAGACGAAGATCAAATGTGGGAGCGGGCTTGCCCGCGATGGCGTCGCATCAGTCACTCTTTTTGTGGCTGATCTACCGTCATCGCGGGCAAGTCCGCTCCCACACTTTGATGTGCAGTGCGCAGCGCACATCAGCACTGAGCCGACACTAGCAGCATCATTGGACGCTCTTGTTCTTCGGCCAGTTCGGGCCTCGCCATCAGGTCCGCTTTGCTCGGCCCCCATTCTTCAATGTGGTTGAGCGTAAACCCCGCCTGTATCAGCAGATTGAGCAACGTGCCCAAGGTGCGGTGCTGCTTGATCACGCCATCGGCCAGCCAATGGGTCACCCGTGGCCCTTCCAATTGATAGCCGTCCACCGGCCAACTTTTGCGCCCCTGGTCATCAACCAGCCACCCCGGATTACGCGGCGCCATGAAGATCGGGTGCTCGATGGAAAACACCAGGCGCCCGCCCGGTACCAGGGCCTGGTGGATGCGCGCAAATAGCCCCTGGAGGTCGACGATGTAATGGAACGCCAGGGAGCTGTAGGCCAGGTCGAATGCGCCCGCCGGCAGGTCGAGCTGTTCCAGGTCGGCGATTGCATAGGTGATGGTCGCCGCCGAAGTCATTTCAGTGGCCCGCGCCAGCATCTTCTGCGACACGTCCAACCCCAGCACCTGCGCAGCGCCCTGTTCCTCGGCCCAGCGGCTGAACCAGCCATAGCCACAGCCCAGGTCCACCACCTGCAAGCCACGCATCGGCGGTAGCAAAGCCTGCAAGGCAGGCCACTCCGGCGCACCGGCCAGGCCTTCGACCGAGCGGCCCATCTTGCTGTAGCCCTCGAAGAAGGCCGGGGTGTCGTAGATATTCTGGGTCATGGGCTTATTCCGTGCGGGTAAGCGCCTATTTTGCCAACAACGCATCCACTTCGTCAGTACCGGGTGAAGTCGCCGGCCCCCAACGCGTTACCGCCAAAGCGGCTGCCGCATTCGCGCGACGCGCTGCTTGCGAGGGTTGCAAGCCCTTGGCCAGCCCCGCCAGAAACACACCAGCATGGGCATCGCCCGCGCCGTTGCTGTCCACCGCCTGCACCTTGAAACCCGGCACATGCTCGGCCTTGCCGTGGCGACTCACCCAGCAGCCATTCGGCCCGTCGCGCACCACCAGCAGCGCTTCGGCGGGCAAGTGACGGTTGAGTTCGCGCAGCGCTTCGGCCAGCGTACTGGCGCCGCTAAACGCTAGGGCTTCCGGGCCATTGCTGGTCCAGATATCGATGCGCGGCAGCAAGGCAACCATCAAGGCCGAGTCCGGCGCCTTGACCAACGGCCCCGGGTCGAACACCACGGTGATCTCCCGCGGCAGCGCCAGCAGCCAATCGAGCAATGCCTGGGCCTTGCCTTCGAGCAACAGGCTGTAGCCGCTGACGTAGACATAATCGTCTGCGCGCGGCACCACGCCTGCGAGGTCCTCGGCACTCAAGTCACCCTCAGCACCGATATGCGAAATAAAGGTGCGCTCGGTGCTGGCCTCGGTCAGCGACACACACAAACCGGTGTCCTTGCCCTCGCTGGCCGGCTGGGCCATTTCCACGCCCTCGGCCTGCATCGCGGCGCGCGCCAGGTCGCCGAAGCGCCCGTGGCCATGGCGGCCGAGGTAAACCACCGGCAAACCATTGCGCCGGGCGGCAGCCATCACGTTGAAGCCCCCGCCGGCTTCGAAACTGGCCGATTGCGCCAGCACATCGCCGCCGGTTGCAGGCAGTGTGTCGAGGGCCATGACCAGGTCGACGATGACCTGGCCGGTGTGCAGCAATCTAGACATTAGCGCGCTCTACCAAAGCCGGGCGACGGTCAGCTGCGCCGCCCAGTACTGCATAAATCCCACCGGCCACCAGGAAGGTGACGATCCAGCCCAGGCCGTTGTGGCCCAGCCAGGAGTCGGACAAAGGCCCGGCGAACCAGATATTTTCGGCGGTGGTGCCGATGGTGGTGAAGCTGAAACCCAGCACAATCGCCACAGCCCAGGCGCCGAATGCACGCCATTCCACGCCGCCGCGATACCAGTAGGCGCTGCTTGGGCTTACGTCCAGCAGGTCTTTGGGGCTGTAGTAGTGACGGTGAATCAGGTCGACCACAAAGATCCCGACCCAGGCGGTGATGGGCACGGCCAGCAGCGAGATGAAGGTGATGAACGGGCCATAGAAACTGTCGGCGATCAGCATGAAGTAAATGGAGCCGGCGAAGATCGCCACGATATCGACGATCACCGCGTGCACGCGCTTGACCTTGAGGCCCAAGGTCAAGGTGGTGAGACCGGCCGAGTACACCGAGAGGTTATTGGAGAGCAACAGCCCGCCGAACGCGGTGATCAAGTACGGCACGGCCATCCAGGTCGGCAGCATGTCGCGGATCGCGATGATCGGGTCGGTGGCCGACGCCAGGTCGTTGTTGCCCACCGACAGCAGGCCGCCGAGGGTGATCAACAGCACCAGCGGAATGCCCGCACCAAATGCGGCAGACGCCACCAGACGCACGGCCTTGACGCTGCGGTGCTGGTAGCGCGACATGTCGGCACCGGCGTTGGCCCAGCCGATACCGGTACCGGCGGCCATGGTGCCGACGCCAATGATCATGGCGCTCAGCGGCGCCGGGGTGGCGTTGAACACCGCGCTCCAGTCGATAGTGGCGCAGAGGAAGCCGCCCACCAGGATATTCAACGCGCCGAACACGTAGGTGGCCCACTTCTGGATCACCAGCAAGGTGGCGTGGCCGAGGCCGGACACGGACAAGGTCAGCAGCACGAAAATCGCGATAAAGATCAGCGTGAGCACCGGCGCGCTTTTGGCTTCGACCGGCGAGCCGAACAGGATCGAACACAACGACAGCAGCACAAAGGCGGCCGTGGTGGTGTTGACGGTTTCCCAACCCAGGCGCGACATCAGCGAGACCAGCGTGGGACCGATATTGCCGCGCACACCGAAGATGGCGCGCGACAGCGTCAGGCTCGGCGCGCGGCCGCGACGGCCGGCAATCGAGATGATGCCCACCACGGCAAAGGAGCCGGCGGCGCCGAGAATCGCCACAATGATCGCCTGCCAGATCGCCAGGCCACGAAACGCCACCAGGGTCGCGCCGAGCGGCAAGCCGAGGATGCTGATGTTAGCCGCGAACCACACCCAGAACAGTTGCAGCGGATGGCCATTGCACTCGCCTTCGGGGACCGGTTCGATGCCGCGTGTTTCCAATTGCCCGGCACTTTGGCCGGAAGAAGTGCTGCTCATGAGGGGTGCTCCTGGTGCCTGTATTGTTGTGGTTGTGGCAGATAGTCAAAGCTTTAAGCGGTCGTCCTGACTCAAACACGATTTAAGGTGGGGGCTGGCTTGCCTGCGATAGCGGTCTTTCAGTGAGTGCATCAGTGGCTGGCACACCGTTATCGCAGGCAAGCCAGCTCCCACATTTTTTGATCGGTGGTGATCAGCGCAATTGCAGCAGCCCCTGCACCAGTGGCTGCAAATCCAGACCATTGACCTGCTTGACCTGCTCAATCATCGCCTCAGGCCAGCACTGCATCCCAAGACACGCGCCCAACATCGCGCCCAACATGGCGGCAATGGTGTCGGTATCGCCGCCAAGGCTGGCCGCTAGGCACAGCGCTTCGACGGCATTCATGTCGCCCACCGCCACTTGCTGCGCGAGGGCAAACGACACCACCACCGATTCCTGGGAAGCGACCGAGGTGCCGATCAGTTCGTAAAGCAGATCGGCAAACAGGGCTTTGTCGCCGCTGCCGACGCTCAAGGTGCGTGCCCAACTGATGCGCGTGGAAATCCGCCCACCGGCGATCCAGTGGCCATGGCCTTCGGCCTGCTGCGCGAGCTGGGTGCCAATGTTCAGGGCTTCACCCAAATCCACACCGTTGATACCTGCCGAAACCACTGCCGCCACCGCCGCCGCGCTGGAAATGCCCAGGTTGGTGTTATGGGTGACCTGGCAGGCCTGGATCACCGCCTGGATAAACTGCGCCGGGTCGCTGACGTCGGCGGCAATGCCGACCGGCGTGATGCGCATCGCGGCGCCATTGGTGGTGCCGTAGCGCCCGGATTCTTCCGGGGTGTGCCCGGCGAGGATCATGTCGATGGCGCGTTTGGTCGATGGCCCCAGCAAGTCCTGGGAGCCTTTGGCGCGCATCGCCGCTTCCCACTCGATCAGGCGCTGGGCGAGTACCGTGGGTTCGATTTTGCCCTGCCCTTGCACCAGCAACTCACCGACCAGGATCGCCTGCTCGGTGTCGTCGGTGATGGAGCCTGCCGGCATGTTCGGCGCGATGGGTTGGTCGGCACCAGCATCTTGCAGAGCGGTGATGGCCCCGAAGCGCTGCTGCACCTGCTCGCGGCTCAACGACTGGGTGGGCATGCCCAATGCATCGCCCAGGGCCAGGCCGTAGAAGGCACCGAGGGCGCGATTTTGCGCGGTCATTTCGAAGCTCCAAACTGCAGGTGCAGGCGAAAGTGCAAAGGGTCGAGCAAGCTTTCGACATACTCCATGAGACGCTCGCGGCGGTCGTAGGTAGTGCGCGAGGCTTTGAGAAACACCGTACCGGCTGGGCGGCCGAGCAACTCGGCGTCTTCATCGCTCAAGGGCTCGGCACCGATCCACTGGTCCCCTTCGGCGCCCACGTAGCCGTAAGCGGCCAGGGTGATGGTGAGGGAGTTGTCGATCAGGCCGACACGGGGCAGGCTTTCCAGGCCACCGGTAGCAGGCATCAACGAACGCTCCAGAGAAACGGCGGTGCCATCGGTGGTGCGCCGACGGCGGTCGAGGGCGATAAATTGGTCGCTGCCAAAACGGCTGAGCAGGTCCGGTCGAGTCACGGCTTCCAGCCGCAGGATGTCGGTGGTGACCAGTGCGCCAGTATCGGCCAGCGCCTGTGCCCAGCCACTGCGTTGGTCGAGCACCATGCCATCAAAGGTGACGATGGAGCCAACGCCGCTTTGCGTGGCGATGTAGTTGCGCCGTTTGAGCTCAGCCAGGGCTTCGCGCAAGGTGCCACGGCTGACCGCAAACTCCTCGGCCAGTTGATGCTCGCCCGGCAGCAGGAAACCATCGGCCATCACTCCAGCCTCGATACGGCGGATAAGCTCGTCGACGACGCGTTTTTTCTTATCAAATCGGACATGTCTAATCATGTACAAATTGATAATCGAAAGCGCCCGATCTCAGCAAGCAAAATTATTTCAGGATGATGAAAAATCGGCCTCAGGGCTCCAGGCCAATGCGGAAAAACTCCCCGCCGCTCCATACGCCAAGCCAGTTCTGACCGTTGATCGGACGGCTGACCGCCAACTCGACCAATTGGTAAAACACGTTGCGATGCACCAGAGCTTCAAGGTTGGTGCGCACCCGCAGGTAAGGCGCTGGCTCTTGGGTGATCGGGTCGATCACCACCCGCAAGGGGTGTTCAAGGCCCGCTTCAATGTCCTCGTCGACATTGATGGTGAAGCGCAGCACCTGGCTTTCGCCCTGCCCTTCGACTTCCAGCGTTACCGCGACAAAGGGCGCATCATCGACGCTGATACCGACCTTTTCCACGGGAGTGACCAGGAAATACTCATCGCCATCGCGGCGAATGATGTTGGAGAACAACTTGACCATCGGCTTACGCCCGATCGGCGTGCCTTGGTAAAACCAAGTGCCGTCACGGGCGATGCGCATGTCGATGTTGCCGCAGAAATCCGGGTTCCACAGGTGTACCGGCGCCGGCCCCTTGCCCTTGGGCAGTTGGGCCAATAGATCATTGGCCTTGGCGGAATCGGTCATAGGGTTCTCCTCTGGATTTTTATTGATCACCCATCCCCAACAGGCCACGGGCGTATTGGGCCAGCGGGCGGGCAATCAAGTCTTCTGGCTTGTTGTCGTGGAACGTCAGTAAACCGCCACGACTGCGAATGCGTGCAGTATCAATCAAATACTGGGTGCTGGTCTCGATCAACATGATCTGGATCACGCCGCTGTCCAGGCCGACACGGTCCAACGCTTGCTGGTCGGTCCACTCATCGGCATTGCCAATACGGTCATCGGCTGCCGCAAAGCGGCAATAGAGCAGGTAGTGAGCGCCTGCCGCACGGGCTTCGGCCATGGCTTGTTCGAGGCCTTCCGGCTTGCGGGCGCGGCGCACCATCGGGAAATATTCGACGAAGCCGTTGAAGGCTTCTTCGGCCACCACGTTAGGTCGCGGATAGGCGCTGCCCGGCGGTACAAAGGCGCCTTGGGCAATAAACACAAAGGAGTCCGGCTGTATGCGCACCGACGCGGTACGGCGGGTATCACTGTGGTCCAGCAGCCCGGCGTCGCTCATCTGATAGCGGGTGCCTTCGGCCATATCGCTGACGGTCATGCAGCCACTCAGCGCCACTGACGCCAGCAACAAAACCAGACTACGCATCCTAATCCTCCAGAAGCCGGTGACGGAAAACCGGCGAATGGGCACTTAATGCAGAATCCGCGCCATTCAAGAACGATGCATAAGCAAATGTGGGAGCTGGCTTGCCTGCGATGCAGACACCCAGGTACATCAAGTACACCGAGGTGATGCAATCGCAGGCAAGCCAGCCCCCACAAAAAGCCTGCTCCTACATTCGATTGTGTGCGGTGTTAGCCGCCGATGATCTTCATGACCGTGGCGCCGCCAGAGAAGGCCACTTCCTGCTTGTCACCCAGGGCCTTCATCAATAAACCTTGCAAGGCCGGCAGCGCCTGATGGCGCGGTTGGTCCAGCAGGTCGCCCACGTAATGGCGGTTACTCGACGACAAACAGCCATGCAACCAACCGGTAGACGACAAGCGCAGGCGCGAGCAGGTGCGGCAGAACGGCACGCTTTCATTTGCGATCACGCCAAAGAAGCCCTTGCCCGGCACTTCATAGCGCACCGCCGTGGCATCAATCGGCGCGTTGGCTTGCAGGTATTCGTGATGTTCGCCGATCAGGCTGAGCAGTTGCTGCAAGCTGACGAACTGCTGCAGGAACGCATTGGAATCCTTGGCGAGGTGGCCCATGCGCATCAATTCGATAAAGCGCAGCTCGTAGCCGCGCTCCAGGCAGTAGTCGAGCAGCGGCATCACCTGGTCCAGGTTCTGCCCGCGCAACGGCACCATATTGACCTTGATCTTGATGCCGGCGGCGCGGGCCTGGTCCATGCCATCGAGCACGGTGGCCAGGTCGCCGCCACGGGCGATACTGCGGAAAGCGTCCGCATCCAGGGTATCAAGGGACACGTTGATGCGCCGAATACCGGCGTCGACCAGCAGTGGCAACTTGCGCGCCAGCAGTTGGCCGTTAGTGGTCAGGCTGATATCACTGAGGCCCATGCCGCCCACGGCGCCCATGAAGGCTTCCAGCTTGGGGCTGACCAGCGGTTCACCGCCGGTGATGCGCAAACGTTCGATGCCGGCAGCTTCGATCAGATAGGCAACGCCACGCGCCATGGCCTCGGCCGAGAGTTCGTCCTGGGCAGCCACCAGCCGCTTGCCGTTTGGCACGCAGTAGGTACACGCGTAATTGCAGGCTGAGGTCAGGCTGATCCGCAAATTGCGAAATCGCCTGCCTTGACGATCAACGATCATGGAACACTCCGGCAGAGGATGGTTCAGGCGCGCTAAAAGCTGACTGAAAAATCAGCTTTTAGCAAGCGTCCTTGCCTGAGTATATTCCTGGGGTACTGCAAGCGGCAGCAAATCATTGCGCCATCACTGTCGGGAATAGCTTAAACAGCGGGAGCGTCGCCGCTCTTGGGCTCAGCGCTCGGCAGCTCAGTGCTGTGCTTGCGCTTGTTGCCCATGCGTACGCCGATGTCCATCAGGAACTGGAAGAAACCTTCCTGATCTTCCAGCACATTGCTCCAGAACGGCGAGTGGTACAGCGCAACGGCGCCATGTACCAATGCCCAGGCGGCGCAGTAGTGGAAATACGGCGGTACGTCTTCCAGCTTGCCTTCGCTGATGCGGCCCTTGATCAGCAGGGTGAGGCGCTCGAAGTTCGAGGCGCGGATCTTGTGCAGCTCCTCGACCATTTCCGGCACCTGATGCCCCTTGACCACCTTTTCTTCCAGGCGGTCAAACAGGCGGTAGCGCTGCGGGTCACGCATGCGGAACTCGAAATAGGCGCGTGACAGCGCCTCCTTGTCCTTGTCCACATCAGCCGAATGCAACAGCTCGTTCAAATCGCGCTCGTAGTCGAGCATCAGCCGCAGGTAGATCTCGGCCTTGGATTTGAAGTGTTTGTAGATCGTGCCTTTGCCGATACCCACGGCATCCGCAATCATCTCGACGGTGACGCTGTCTTCACCTTGTTCGAGGAACAACTTGAGCGCGGTGTCGAGAATTTCCTGCTCACGGCGGCGAAACTCACGGACCTTACGGGGTTCTTTGTGCATGAGGAAGAGGTCTGCAGAGGTCGGAATTAGGGAGGGTTACGCAGGGCCACGGATACGTGGCGATACGATTTACCCGATGCGAGGGATTATCCCGACTGAACGGTCGTTGGGCAACGCCTATGTGAACCCACCGCGCACTTTAGTTTCAGCGCGCCAACGAATGGCCGGGTATCAGTCAGAAATAATACGCAACAACTACAGCCGTGCATCCGCTCAATGAGAACTCAAGCAAAGCGCGCGTATTCCAAATCTGTTTAAAAAACGACCAATCGCGACTGGACTGAATCGGATACTGATCAATACTTGAACTGTCGGCGTGACATCTCCCCCAAGTGACGCGTCGACCTGGGTACCGACGGACTGTGTGCCCTTGTTTTACTCCTAATGGTCTTAGCCCGGATTCACCCCCCAGAACCCGGGTTTTTTTTGCCTGCGATTTGGTCGCCTCAACCGGCCACGTGCGCCAGCGGAAACAGACGCTTGAAGTTCTCGGTGGTCTGCTCGGCAAAGCGCTCAACGGATTCGCCGCGCAGCATCGCCAGGTAATCGGCTACATCACGCACGTATTCCGGCAGGTTTGGCTTGCCGCGATGGGGAATCGGCGCAAGATAAGGCGAATCCGTTTCCACCAGCAGGCGGTCGGCCGGCACCTGACGCGCCACGTCACGCAAGGCGTCGGCGTTGCGGAAGGTGACGATGCCCGACAGGGAGATATAGAAACCCAGGTCCAGCGCGGCCTTGGCCATGTCCCAGTCTTCGGTAAAGCAATGCAGCACGCCGGCCTGGGGCAAGGCAGCTTCGCGCAACAGCGTGAGGGTGTCAGCGCGAGCGCCTCGGGTGTGGACGATCACGGGTTTGCCAGTCTGCCGGGCCGCTTGCAGGTGCAGGCGGAAGGAGGCTTGCTGCAGCTCGGCGGCTTCAGGCTCGTAGTGGTAATCCAGGCCGGTTTCGCCAATCGCCACCACGCGTGGGTGGTTGAGCTCGTTCAAGAGCCAATCCAGGGCCGGCGCTTCACCCGGCTTGAGGTCCAGCGGGTGGATACCGACCGAACAATCGACATCGGCATATCGATCAGCCAAGGCTTTGACGTCGGCGGCATTCTCCGCGCTCACGCCGATGCACAGGAAGTGCCCTACCCCACGCTGGCGTGCCGCTTCCAGGGCAGCGTCGAGGGAGCCGCCGTGCTGGGCGAGGTCGAGGCGATCAAGGTGGCAGTGGGAATCTACGAGCATAGGAAAGTACGACTTAATTCATGGAAAGTGTCTGGCCAACGATACACCCGTCGGCCACGGAAATTAACGCCGGCCGAGCAAACCCACCCACTGCACCAGCAGTGCTTCGAGCAACAGCACGCGGTTGAGGTTGGCTTTGCCGAGGACTTTCTGGCGCTGGGCCAAAATCCAGTCCTGGATGTTCAGCACCTTGTCCTGCGCACTTTTTTGCGCCAGGTACTGCACCACTTTGCGCATGTCCGGCAGGCCGAGGCCATTTTCGTCCTGGGTTAACTGGTAGCGCAGGATCAGGCTCGACCAGTCACAGAACCAGTCGAACAGCAGCAGCAACGGGATATCCTTCCAGGCGCCTTCGGCCAGTTGCGTGGCGGACTGTTCCTGCTTGAGCAGCTTCTTGACGCCATCCACCACGAGTGCGCGTTGCTCACGCACGCCTTGGGCCTGCAGCTTAACCGCCGCCAAGGGTGAACCGGCAGCCAGGGTCAGCAACTCGACACGCTCGTCGGCAGAGCATTCCGGCAGCGCCTGCGCCAGCCATTGCAAACTCATGGCCTCGCTCGGCAGCGGGCAGGCCTGCTGCACGCAACGGCTGCGGATGGTTGGCAACAGGCGGCTGGACTGGTGGCTCACCAGCAACAGCACGGTGTCGCCCGACGGTTCTTCCAGGCTCTTGAGCAAGGCGTTGGCGGCGTTGATGTTCATCGCCTCCACCGGTTCGATCAGTACTACTTTGCGCCCGCCCATTTGTGCGGTCTGCACCACAAAGCTGACAAGGTCACGCACCTGATCGACCTTGATCGCCTTATCGGCCTCTTCAGGTTCGAGCAGGTAGTTGTCGGGGTGGCTGCCGGCCTTGAGCAACAGACAGGATTTGCACTCGCCGCAGGCTTCCAGGTTGATCGGTTGCTTGCACAGCAGGCTGGCCATCAGGCGCTCGGCCAGGGCGCGCTTGCCGATGCCGATGGGGCCGTGCAGCAAATAGGCATGGGCATGCTGGGCGCGCCCGGCCAATTGCTGCCAGAGGCTGTCCTGCCACGGGTAGGCTTCAGCCACGGGCGCGCTCCAGAAGTTCGGGCAGCAGAGCATCGATGGCCTGCTGTACCTGCGCCAGTGGCTGGGCTGCGTCCAGTAAGGAGTAACGCGCAGGCTCAGCCTTGGCGCGCTGCAGGAACGCGCTACGGACCGCATTGAAGAATGTCGAACCTTCCAGCTCGAACCGATCCAAGCGCCCACGGGCACTGGCGCGAGCCATGCCGACTTCGATCGGCAGGTCGAACAGCAGGGTCAGGTCGGGGCGCAAGTCGCCTTGGACGAAAGCCTCCAGACTGGCGATGCGCTCAAGGGACAAGCCGCGCCCGCCGCCCTGGTAAGCATAAGTGGAGTCGGTAAAACGGTCGCAAATCACCACAGCACCCCGTGCCAGGGCCGGGCGAATCACTTCGGCCAAATGCTGGGCGCGGGCGGCAAACACCAACAGCAGCTCAGTGTCCGGGTTCATCTGTTCTTCACCTGTTGCCAGCAACACTTCACGAATGCGCTCGGCCAGCGGCGTACCGCCGGGCTCACGGGTCAACAGCACCTCGATGCCTTCAGCGCGCAAACGCTCGGCCAGGTAATCGCGGTTGGTGCTTTTGCCGGCGCCTTCCGGGCCTTCCAGGGTAATAAACAAGCCAGTCACAGGCAGTCCTTAGTCAGAGTCATTGCGGGCTTTGCGGCGCAGCGGCGTCCGGCGCTGGCTCGGCGGTTTTTTCAACCGGCGCGGCATCGGCCGGTGGTGGCGCGTCTTCCGGCGGTTTTACCGCCGGTGCCGGGCTGGAGCGATAATCGGCGCGGCGCTTGAGCTGGAACTCACGCACGGCGGCATTATGCGCATCCAGGTCATCGGAGAAAATATGGCTGCCATCGCCCCGGGCCACGAAGTACAGGCTGCTGCCGGCCACCGGGTTCAAGGCGGCATGGATCGCCTCGCGGCCGACCATGGCGATCGGCGTCGGCGGCAGGCCGGCAATCATGTAGGTGTTATAGGGGTTGGCTTCCTTGAGGTGCGCGCGGGTCAGCTTGCCGGTGTAGCGCTCGCCCAGGCCGTAGATCACCGTAGGGTCGGTCTGCAGCAGCATGCCGATTTTCAGGCGGCGCACGAACACCCCGGCGATCTGGCCGCGCTCTTGCGGCACACCGGTTTCCTTTTCTACCAGGGAGGCCATGATCAGCGCCTGGTAAGGGTCGGTATACGGTGCATCGGCGGCGCGTTGGCTCCATTCCTGGGCCAGTACATCATCCAGGCGGTTGTAGGCTTTTTTCAGGAATTCGACATCGGTCATGCCGCGCACGAAGCGGTAGGTGTCAGGAAAGAATCGCCCTTCGGGAAACACGCCAGGGTGGCCGAGCTTGTCCATCACTTCGTTGTCGCTCAGCCCCGACAGGGTCTGCACGATCTTTTCGTGTTTGGCCAACGCTGAACGCACCTGGCGGAAGTTCCAGCCTTCCACCAATGTCAGGCTGTATTGCACCACTTCACCACGCTGCCACAAGCCGATCAGGCCTTCGGCAGTCAGGCCTGGGGTCATGCGGTATTCGCCGCTGTGCAGCGGCTGGCCTTCGAGGTTGAAGCGCCAGTACAGGCGCAACCAGAAGGCGCCATCCAGCACGCCTTCGGTTTCAAGGCGATTGAAGGTGCCCGTCGGGGTTGCCCCGGCGGGTACATCCAGCAATCGTTCCTGGGTCAGATTCAGGGGCTGCTTCAGCGCAGAGTCGAGCTTCCAGGCCGAGAAGCCCAGCAGCAAGCCTGCCGAGACCAGGCTGATCTGCAGCAGTAAAACCAGTTTTCGTATCAACTCAAATTTCCAATAGCGCGCGAACAATGCCCTGCAGTTTACGGGTGAGCGGCCCAACCGACCAGCTCATCCCGGCGCAACCACGTACGGGCCAAATGCCATAAACGCTGTTGCACACGAAAACTTCGTCGGCCTGTTGCAACTGGTCCATGCTGATGTCGGCCACGGCCACCGGGATGCCCAGGGTTTGCGCCTGCGCCAGAATCTCCGCGCGCATGACACCGGCAACCCCGCAACGATTCAGATCAGCGGTTAGTAACAAGCCATTGCGCACCATAAACAGATTGCTGAACACCCCTTCGATGACGCAGCCGGACATATCCAGCATCAAGCCCTCGGCATGTTCAGCGTCCTGCCATTCGGCGCGGGCGATCACCTGTTCAAGACGATTAAGGTGCTTGAGACCGGCCAGCAACGGCTGCTCGGCCAAGCGAGTGGCGCACGCAAACAGGCGGATGCCATCGGTTGCATGGGCCAGAGGATAAGCAGCGGGCGGATTGCCCTGCAAGATACGGCGCACGGGGACGCCAGGGTTGATGCCATAGCCGCGCAGGCTGTCGCCACGGGTGAGGATCAATTTGAGTACACCATTGCCCAAGGCTGCAGCATAGGCCAGCACTTCGCTGCGGATCAGCGTGTGGTCCGCAACCAGGGCCAGGCGCCTGCAACCCGCCTCCAGGCGTTGCAGGTGGCGGTCGAGCAGCACCGGCTGCCCGGCCTTGACGGCGATGGTCTCGAACAGGCCATCGCCGTACGCCAGGCCACGATCTTTCAGGGGCACGCTGTCCGCTGGCTGACCGTCGACCCAGCTGTGCATCACTCGGCGAACCGGCGGAACACCAGGGAACCGTTGGTGCCACCGAAACCGAACGAGTTGGAGATCACCACATCGATCGGCATCGGTTGCGCTTCGTGAGGCACGAAGTTGAGGTCGCAGCCTTCGTCCGGCTCATCGAGGTTGATGGTCGGCGGAGCGACCTGATCCTTGATGGCCATGACGCTGAAGATCGCCTCGACCGCGCCCGCCGCACCCAACAGGTGGCCGGTCATGGACTTGGTGGAGCTGACCGCCAGCTTGTAGGCGTGCTCACCGAACACCGACTTGATGGCTTCGGCTTCCGCCAGGTCGCCCGTCGGGGTCGAAGTGCCGTGGGCATTGATGTACTGCACCTGGTTGGCGTTGACCTTCGCATCGCGCAAGGCGTTGGTGATGCAACGTGCAGCACCGGCACCGTCGGACGGCGGCGAGGTCATGTGGTAGGCGTCACCGCTCATGCCGAAGCCAATCAACTCGGCGTAAATGGTGGCACCGCGCGCCTTGGCGTGCTCCAGCTCTTCGAGTACCAGCGCACCGGCACCGTCGGACAGTACGAAGCCATCACGGCCCTTGTCCCACGGACGGCTGGCGCGAGTCGGCTCGTCATTGCGCGTCGACAGCGCACGGGACGCGCCGAAGCCACCCATGCCGAGGCCGCAGGCAGCCATTTCGGCGCCACCGGCGATCATCACGTCGGCTTCGTCATAGGCAATGTTACGCGCCGCCATGCCGATGCAGTGCGTGCCGGTGGTGCACGCCGTGGCAATGGCGTAGTTAGGTCCCTGGGCACCCAAGTGGATAGACAGGAAACCGGAAATCATATTAATGATCGAGCCCGGCACGAAGAACGGTGAAATTCGACGGGGGCCGGAATCGTGCAGCGTGCGGCTGGTTTCTTCGATATTGGTCAAACCGCCAATACCCGAACCCATGGCCACACCGATGCGCTCACGGTTGGCGTCGGTGACTTCCAGGCCGGCATTACGCACCGCCTGAAAACCGGCTGCCAGGCCGTATTGAATGAACAGGTCGAGCTTGCGGGATTCTTTGATCGAGAGATATTCCTCGACATTGAAGCCCTTTACCGAGCCGCCAAAACGGGTGGAATAGGCTGAAAGGTCCGTGTGTTCGATCAGACCGATACCACTGTGGCCAGCCAGAATGCCCTGCCAACTGCTCGGCACATCCGTACCCAGTGGCGACAACATACCCATACCGGTGACTACGACGCGTCTACGCGACACAGCACTCTCCTTTTTCTAATGACGACACTTTGCTTCGCAGCTTACTTTTCATCACCGCTTAAAGAAAAAACCGCACGCCGTTACAGCAGTGCGGTTTTTCCCTGACAGCAAGCGACGACTACAAACTATTACGCCTGGTGGGCAGTAACGTAGTCGATAGCAGCTTGAACAGTAGTGATTTTTTCAGCTTCTTCGTCCGGGATTTCGGTCTCGAATTCCTCTTCCAGAGCCATCACCAGCTCAACGGTGTCAAGGGAATCGGCACCCAGGTCTTCAACGAAGGAAGCGGAGTTGGTCACTTCTTCTTCTTTAACGCCCAGTTGCTCGGCAACGATTTTCTTGACGCGCTCTTCGATGGTGCTCATACCTTGTTTAACTCCTAATGGACAAATTCAGGCAGCTGGCCAGTGGGTAAGTGTATAGAAAGCCTTTTCAGCTTTTCAACTGAAAGCTTCACCCTCGTACCCGACCGACCACCTGCCTATAAATTAAGTTGCAGCTTTATAACGGATTTTAGACAGCTCGTATGACATTTTTTTGAAGCGATCCGTCACAATTTAACTCATGTACATCCCGCCGTTCACCGGGATTGTAGCCCCAGTCACGTATGCCGCACCGTCGGATGCCAGGAAAGTGACCACATTTGCGATCTCTTGAGCCTGGCCCAGACGGCCCAGCGGAATCTGGGTCAGCAAAGCTTCACGCTGAGCTTCCGGCAGTTCGCGGGTCATATCGGTGTCGATGAACCCTGGGGCCACCGAGTTGACCGTAATCGAACGCGAACCGACTTCACGGGCCAATGCACGGCTGAAACCTTCCAGACCGGCCTTGGCCGCGGCATAGTTTACTTGGCCTGCGTTGCCCATGGCACCCACTACGGAGCCAATATTGATAATTCGGCCCCAACGCGCCTTGGTCATGCCGCGCAAAACGCCCTTGGACAGGCGAAACAGACTGTTCAAGTTGGTATCGACCACGTCGTACCACTCGTCGTCTTTCATGCGCATCATCAGGTTGTCACGGGTGATACCGGCGTTGTTCACCAGAATAGCCGGTGCGCCGAACTGTGCAGTGATTTCAGCCAGCACAGCAGCAACAGACTCGTCGCTGGTCACATTCAGCTCAAGACCGGTGCCCTGTACGCCGTTTTCCTTCAAGGTGGCAGCAATACGCTCAGCGCCCGAAGCGGAAGTGGCGGTGCCGATCACAACGGCGCCTTGACGGCCCAGTTCCAGGGCGATCGCCTGGCCAATGCCACGGCTTGCGCCAGTAACCAGTGCAACTTTACCTTGCAGACTCATGCAGGCTTCTCCTAAAGGGTTTCAGGCCAGTGCCGCGCGCGCGGCAGCGAAGGCATCCGGGGTATTGAGGTTGGCAGTCGACACGCCATCGGCGCAGCGCTTGTTCAGGCCGGCCAGGACTTTGCCCGGGCCGCACTCGACCAACTCAGTGGCACCATTGGCAGCCAGGGTCTGTACCGACTCAACCCAGCGTACCGGCTTGTAAAGCTGCTCCAGCAGGTCGCGCTTGAGGGTGTCGAGGTCGGCGGCAACGGCCGCACTGACGTTCTGCACCAGCGGGATCTGCGGCGCTTGCCAATTGATGGCGGCGATGGACTCGGCAAAACGCTCGGCAGCCGGGCGCATCAGCTCGCAGTGGGACGGCACGCTCACCGGCAACGACAAGGCGCGCTTGGCACCACGGGCCTTGCAGCCTTCAATGGCGCGCTCGACAGCGGCCTTGGCGCCAGCGATGACCACCTGGCCAGGGGAGTTGAAGTTCACCGCGCTGACCACTTCGCCCTGGGCCGCTTCGGCACAGGCTTCGATCACCACAGCGTCGTCCAGGCCGAGGATAGCGGCCATGCCGCCCTGCCCGGCCGGAACAGCTTCTTGCATCAGCTGACCACGACGCTCGACCAGCTTGACCGCTTCAGAGAGGGTCAGGCTGCCGGCGGCCACCAAGGCGCTGTACTCGCCCAGGCTGTGACCGGCGACGTAGGCCGGGCGCGCGCCGCCTTCGGCCAGCCACAAGCGCCACAGGGCGATCGAGGCGGTCAGGATCGCAGGCTGGGTTTTATCGGTTTGATTGAGTTGCTCTTCCGGCCCTTGCTGGGTCAGTGCCCACAGGTCGTAACCCAGGGCATCGGAAGCTTCCTTGAAAGTTTCCAGGATCAGTGGATGTTGCGCGCCCAGCTCGGCCAACATACCGAGGGACTGCGAACCCTGCCCTGGAAAGACGAATGCGAGGGATGTAGACATGTAACAAGCCCCTAATGATCTGGTCGTCAAAAATGCTCGCACCGAAGGTGGGCGCGAACGAAACTGACAGATTGGATGGTCAATTGAACTGGCCGGTCACATTTAAGCACTCCCGGGCCGATTCGCCTAAGGCAACAGATCCTCAAGACGCCCGTGCAAGCGTTGCGGCAGGTTTTCCTGGATCTCGATCAATGCCCGCGCAATCGCACTTTGAAAGCCCTGCACACCTGCAGAGCCGTGGCTTTTTACCACAATGCCCTGCAGCCCCAGAAAACTCGCGCCATTATGCCGTGCCGGTGCCAGGTCGGCCTGCAGGCGGCGCATCAACGGTAACGCCAGCGCGCCGACCATGCGTGAGGCCAGGTTCTGCTTGAACAAGGCCTCGATACGCGTGGCAATCATGGTCGCCAGGCCTTCGCTGGACTTAAGCAGGATATTGCCGACAAAACCGTCGCACACCACTACATCCGCCTCGCCTCGGTACAAGCCGTCACCTTCGACAAAACCGATATAGTTCAAGCCCCGTGCGCCCTGCAACAAAGTCGCAGCCAGCTTGACCTGCTGATTGCCCTTGATGTCCTCGGTGCCGATATTGAGTAACGCCACACGTGGCCGGACCACACCCAACGCCTCAGCGGCCACCGAGCCCATCACCGCGAACTGGAGCAGGTGCTCGGCACTGCAATCGACGTTTGCACCCAGGTCCAGCAGCTGGCAATAGCCTTTCTGCGTCGGAATCGCCGCCACCATCGCTGGCCGATCAATCCCCGGCAGCGTCTTGAGCACATGCCGCGACAACGCCATCAACGCCCCGGTATTGCCGGCACTGACACAGGCTTGCACCTTGCCATCACGCAACAACTCAAGGGCCACCCGCATTGAAGAGTCGGGCTTGCCACGCAAGGCCGCCGCGGGCTTTTCATCCATGCTGATGGTTTCGCTGGCCGCAGTAACTGTCAGGCGCGCGCGATCCACCGCCGGATGGCTGGCAATCAGTTCTTCAAGTAGAGAATGTTGACCGACGAGGGTCAGGTGCAGCGAGGGCGTAGCGGACAGGCTGGCAATGCAGGCCTGAACAATGCTGCGGGGACCGAAGTCCCCGCCCATTGCGTCAATCGCGATGACTTGAGCAGACAAGTGATTACTCGTCAGCGCCCTTGTCGATCACTTTACGGCCACGGTATACGCCTTCTGGCGATACGTGGTGACGCAGGTGAACTTCACCGGTGGTTTTTTCTACGGACAGAGTGCTTGCCGTCAGGGCATCGTGCGAACGACGCATGTCACGGGCAGAGCGGGATTTTTTGTTCTGCTGAACAGCCATAATTGATTAACTCCTAAACGTTTGGGTCACGCTTTAACTGCGCCAATACACTGAACGGGTTGGACCGCGTTACCTCGTCCTCGCTCGGCTCGGCCTCGTCATCAAGGCCCTCCGGCTGCTGGCATTCTTCCGGATGATGAGCAGGCACAATGGGCAAGGCGAGCAAAAGCTCCTCCTCGATCAGTGCATGCAGATCCAAAGGATCTTCGCCCAGTTCCAGCACGTCATAACCTTTCGGCAACGACTGGGTATTCGCACCCTCTTTCACCACAGCATAACTGCATTCGCTGTGGATCGGCAGGGTGACCAGCTCAAGACAACGCTGGCAAACCATTTTGACTTCGGTGTCGATAAAGCTGTGGATTACCACAGACTTACGTTCATCTCGTTCAAAAACGAATTTAGCCTGCACCGTACCGACAGTGTCGGAAAGCGGGTCGCAGAGTCTCTCCAAATCGGCCAGCAGCACTTCACCTTGAAGGGTGGTGCCACGATCAGCCAATTTGCGCGGGTCAACGTGAGGTGGAATCGGGTCATTCAACATAGGCGCAGCATTATAGGGATGCACCCAGCCATGTCAAAGGAAATTCAGCCCTGTGCGTCAGCTGGTCGCCCCGCTAGAATCGGCGGCTGCCTCGAGGAGACACCCATGCTGCCTTTATTACTCGCTTCCAGCTCGGTTTATCGCCGGGAATTGCTGGCCCGCCTGCACCTACCGTTCATCTGCAGCTCGCCGGATATCGACGAAAGCCATCGCGCAAATGAATCGGCCATTGAGCTGGTCAAGCGCCTGGCGCAAGAGAAAGCCCGCGCCCTCGCCGCCAGTCATCCAGGGCATCTGATTATCGGCTCGGATCAGGTGGCCGCGCTCGATGGCCGCATTATCGGCAAACCTCATACCTTTGAAAACGCCCGCGAGCAATTGCTGGCAGCCAGCGGCAAACGCGTGAGTTTTTTAACTGGCCTGGCGCTGCTCAACAGTGAGACGGGCCACTGCCAGGTAGATTGCGTGCCGTTTACCGTGCAGATGCGCGAACTGGATGTAGAACGCATCGAGCGTTATTTGCGTGTGGAACAGCCTTATGACTGCGCAGGCAGCTTCAAGGCCGAAGGGCTGGGTGTGAGCCTGTTTCAGAGTACCGAAGGGCCGGATGCGACCAGCCTGATCGGCCTGCCGCTGATTCGACTGGTGGACATGCTCCTGGCTGAAGGCGTGCAAATCCCCTAGGCCCACCCCAAAACCACTGTGGGAGCTGGCTTGCCTGCGATAGCGGTGGGCCAGTCACTTTCAATGTCGACTGACCCGGCGCTATCGCGGGCAAGCCCGCTCCCACATTTTGAACTACGACGAAGCTGATATTTCAGCGCAGCGTCGGGCCCTGGAAGCCCATGTAGTAGGCCAGCTTCTGCGCCACACTGGCGCCGAGTTTCTTGGAGAAGCGATCAAACGGCGATTCCTGAACAGTGAAATCCACCAGTTCCTTCTCGCCAATCACATCGCGCGCCACCGAACTGGCACTGCCCAAGCCATCGATCAAACCCAATGGCAACGCTTGCTCACCGGACCACACCAGGCCGGAGAACAGCTCCGGATGGTCTTCGTCTTTCAGACGATCGCCGCGCCCCTGCTTCACGCTGGCAATGAACTGACGATGGGTGGTGTCGAGCACGCCCTGCCAGAACTGGGTTTCATCGGCCTTTTGTGGCTGGAACGGGTCCAGGAAAGACTTGTGCTCACCCGAGGTGTAGGTGCGACGCTCCACCCCCAACTTCTCCATGGTGCCGACAAAGCCGTAACCGGCCGCTGTCACACCAATGGAACCGACGAGGCTGGCCTTGTCGGCATAGATCTGGTCAGCGGCGCTGGCGATGTAATAGGCACCCGAGGCGCCCAGATCGGAAATCACCGCGTACAGTTTGATGTCCGGGTGCAGCCCGCGCAGGCGGCGAATCTCGTCATACACATAGCCAGACTGCACAGGGCTACCGCCTGGGCTGTTGATGCGCAGGATCACGCCCTTGACCTTGGGATCTTCGAAGGCTGCACGCAGGCCGCCGACGATATTATCGGCGCTGGCGGACTCCTTATCGGCAATCACCCCGTTCACGTCGATTAAGGCGGTGTAGTTGTTGCCACGGGTGGCGCTTTTTTCCATGTCCATCAGCGGGCTGAACAACGCCAGCATGGCGATAAGCCAGATAAACGTCAGCAACTTGAAGAAAATCCCCCAACGCCGTGCACGGCGCTGTTCCTGAACACTGGCCAGCAGGGTCTTCTCCAACAACTTCCAGCTTTTATCATCACCGCTTTCGGCCTTTTCGGGCGCTTTCCACTCGTCACTCATGCCATTAACCCCAGCAAAGACTTATCAGGCCCGGCTGAGCCAGGCTTGCAGTTCAGAAAAATGATCAATCGTCAGCCTGGGCTCGTATGCCTGCAAGGCTTCGGCTGCCTGAGCACCGTAGCTGACCGCCACGCTGTCCATGCCAGCATTGCGTGCCATCATCAGGTCGAAGGAAGCGTCACCCACCATCAACGCCTGACGCGGCGCTACGCCGCAATGCGCCAGGATCTGCTCCAGCATCAGAGGGTGAGGTTTGCTGGCGGTTTCATCCGCTGCACGGGTGATACTGAAATAATCTTCAAACCCGTGAGCCTTGAGCACCCGATCCAACCCGCGACGGGCCTTGCCGGTGGCCACGGCCAAGTGATAACCCTCGGCGCGAAACGCTTCCAGGGATTGCCTTACGCCGTCAAACAGCGGCGAAGGCGTGGCCTCCAGCGCGATGTAGTGATCAGCGTAATGATCACGAAAGGTCACCAGTTGCGCATCGCTGATCCGGGGGTACAAGGTACGGATCGCCTCGGGCAGGCCCAGGCCGATAATGCCTTTTACCGCCAGATCAGTGCATAACTCGAAACCCGAACGGGTCGACGCCGCGTGCATTGAGTCGACGATGCGCCCAATGGAATTGCACAGCGTGCCGTCCCAATCAAAAATCAGCAGCTTGTAGTCAGGGTGCGACACTCAAACGCTCCACGGTCTTGGCCCACATCTCATCGACCGGCGCCTGCAACTTCAGCTCGCCGCCATCGGGCAGCGGCACGGTGAGCATATAGGCGTGCAGGAACAGGCGCTTGCCGCCCAGGTCACGAATTTCCCTGGAGAAATCCTCATCGCCGTACTTGGTGTCACCGGCGATGCAGTGGCCCGCGTGCAGGGTGTGCACGCGAATCTGGTGGGTACGCCCGGTCACCGGCTTGGCCTCGACCATAGTGGCGAAGTCACCGAAGCGGCGCAGCACCTTGAACAGGGTCAGGGCTTCTTTGCCCTCCTCGTCCACTTCGACCATGCGCTCGCCGGAGCGCAGGTTGCTCTTCTGCAGCGGCGCACGCACGCTCTTGATGGAGCTGGCCCAGTTACCACGCACCAATGCCATGTAGCGCTTGTCCACGCCATCGCCACGCAAGGCGGTGTGCAGGTGACGCAACATGCTGCGTTTTTTGGCGATCATCAGCAGGCCGGAGGTGTCGCGGTCCAGGCGGTGGACCAGTTCCAGCTCCTTGGCATCGGGTCGCAACTGACGAAAGGCTTCGATCACCCCGAACGTCAGGCCACTGCCGCCGTGAACCGCAATGCCGCAAGGCTTGTTGATCACGATCAGCTTGTTGTCTTCGAAGACAATCGACGCTTCCAGGCGCTGCAACAGGCCCTGGGCCAATGGCACCGGCTCGTCACGCTCAGGCACGCGCACCGGCGGCACACGGACGATATCGCCCGCCTGCAGCTTGTACTCGGGCTTGATCCGGCCTTTGTTCACGCGCACTTCACCTTTACGCAAGATGCGGTAAATCAAGGTCTTGGGCACGCCTTTGAGCCTGGCCAGGAGGAAATTGTCGATGCGTTGGCCGGCATATTCCGGCGAGACCTCGAGCAGCTGGACGCTGGGGGTCTGGGGGGCGGTATTCGTCATGGCGGCGATGATAACAATTTTTTATGGAATTGAAGCACTTAATCATTGCTGCTATAGTCGCGAACGCCGCCAAAAGCGGCCTGGACAGAGGACTTGCGGCAATCTGCCGGCCCTGACCATCGCAATTCATCAGGACGCGAGGCCGTCCTACGGGGCTTTTGCCACCCTGGAAGGCTCAGGATTGTAACAAGCGCAGGTGACATGAGGCCTGAAGCGAGTGCAGAAAGCAGAGTGAATACTCGCGTTCTGCGCCGATATTTACGGCCAGTTCACAAAGTGCAGTCAGTCTTGAGCCAGACCACGGCGAATGCTTCGGAAACAACGCCTGTTAAGAGCTGAGTGAGAGCGCAGTCGCCCACACCTAGTCTTGTTTAGCCATGAGCGTGGACTCCCCATTGGAGTACACGGTAAATGCCAACCCGCTGCGGATTCTGCGCGCGGCAGCACCCGAATTATCAGGGATACGTGTAGGGTGGAGATGCACAACCGTCGGACCGTGTAGCATTAGGCTTATAAGACGCTTCATCTCGTCCACAGTCGCCGGTTGATTCCTCCTCCTGACCTTAGCTTTTGTTGAAGTGGTGCCTTTGTCACCACCGCTAACAAGCAGGACGCGTCCGTCGCGATACCGGCCCAATTGGCTCGTTATTGCTGGACACTGGAGTGGCCAACCACTCTTGACGCACCTGACACCGACCGTGAGAAGTCGTGTGTGCCGAACGCCGTTTCCGGCAGCCCGGAAACCGACGGTACAACATGAAAAGAATGCTGATTAACGCAACTCAACCCGAAGAGTTGCGTGTTGCACTGGTAGATGGCCAACGCCTCTATGACCTGGACATCGAATCCGGTGCACGCGAGCAAAAGAAGGCCAACATCTATAAAGGCCGTATTACTCGCATCGAACCAAGCCTTGAGGCTGCCTTTGTCGATTTCGGCTCCGAGCGCCACGGCTTCCTGCCCCTCAAAGAAATCTCCCGCGAATACTTCAAGAAAGCCCCCGAAGGCCGCGTGAACATCAAGGACGTCCTGAGCGAAGGCCAGGAAGTCATCGTTCAGGTCGAAAAAGAAGAACGTGGCAACAAGGGCGCTGCCCTGACCACCTTCATCTCCCTGGCCGGCCGTTACCTGGTGCTGATGCCGAACAACCCACGTGCCGGCGGCATTTCCCGTCGCATCGAAGGCGAAGAACGCAACGAACTGCGTGAAGCGCTGAACGGCTTGATTGCTCCTGCCGACATGGGCCTGATCGTGCGCACTGCAGGCCTGGGCCGCAGCAGCGAAGAAATGCAGTGGGACCTCGACTACCTGCTGCAACTCTGGACCGCCATCAAAGAAGCCTCCCTGGATCGTTCCGCGCCGTTCCTGATCTACCAGGAAAGCAACGTGATCATCCGCGCCATCCGCGATTACCTGCGCCAGGACATCGGCGAAGTGCTGATCGACAGCGTTGAAGCCCAGGACGAAGCCCTGACCTTCATTCGCCAGGTGATGCCGCAGTACGCCAGCAAGATCAAGCTGTACGAAGACAGCGTTCCGCTGTTCAACCGTTTCCAGATCGAAAGCCAGATCGAGACCGCCTTCCAGCGCGTGGTCGAACTGCCTTCCGGCGGCTCCATCGTGATCGACCCGACCGAAGCCCTGGTGTCAATCGACATCAACTCGGCGCGCGCCACCAAAGGCAGCGACATCGAAGAAACCGCCCTGCAGACCAACCTGGAAGCGGCTGAAGAAATCGCCCGCCAGTTGCGCCTGCGTGACATCGGCGGCCTGATCGTGATCGACTTCATCGACATGACCCCGGCCAAAAACCAGCGCGCCGTGGAAGAAAAAGTCCGCGAATGCCTGGAAGCTGACCGTGCCCGCGTACAGGTCGGCCGTATCTCGCGCTTCGGCCTGCTGGAAATGTCCCGTCAGCGCCTGCGTCCCTCCCTGGGCGAGAGCAGCGGCATCGTCTGCCCGCGTTGCAACGGCACCGGCATCATCCGTGACGTTGAATCGCTGTCGCTGGCGATCCTGCGCCTGATCGAAGAAGAAGCCCTGAAAGACCGCACCGCCGAAGTTCGCGCGCAAGTGCCGATCCCGGTGGCCGCTTTCCTGCTTAACGAAAAACGCAACTCGATCACCAAGATCGAACTGCGCACCCGTGCCCGCATCGTCATCCTGCCGAACGATCACCTCGAGACGCCGCACTTCGAAGTGCAACGCCTGCGTGATGACAGCCCGGAAGCCCACAGCGGCCAGTCCAGCTACGAAATCGCTGCTGCCGCTGCCGAAGTGGAAGAAGTCCAGCCAGCCGCCGCGACCCGCACCCTGGTTCGCCAGGAAGCGGCCGTTAAGACAGCACCGGCACGTGCCAACGCTCCGGTACCGACCGAAGTGGCTGCACCGGTTGCCGCGCCGGCCGCCATGCCTGAGCCAAGCCTGTTCAAAGGCCTGGTGAAGTCACTGGTCAGCCTGTTCGCCAGTAAAGAAGAGCCTGCTGCGCCGGTTGTGGTTGAAAAACCGGCCACCGAGCGCCCGGCCCGCAACGAAGAACGTCGCAACGGTCGTCAACAGAGCCGTAACCGCAACGGTCGCCGTGACGAAGAGCGCAAGCCCCGCGAAGAACGTGCACCGCGTGAAGAACGCGCACCACGTGAAGAGCGTGCACCTCGCGAAGCCCGTGAAGAGACCCCGACTGTAGCCCGTGAAGAACGTGCACCGCGCGAAGAGCGCGCGCCACGTACTCCACGCGCCCCACGTGAAGACCGCAAGCCACGTGGCGAGCGTGAAGAACGTGTGCGTGAACTGCGCGAGCCGCTGGACGCCGCACCAGCGGTAGCTGCCGTCGCTGCCGAAGCCGCCAGCGAAGAACGCCCGGCTCGCCAGCCGCGTGAAGAACGCGCCCCACGTGAAGAGCGCCAGCCGCGCCCACCGCGTGAAGAGCGTCAACCACGTGCCGAGCAAGCCGCTGCCACCAGCGAAGAAGAAGTGCTGACCGGTGAAGAGCAACTGCAGGAAGACGGTCAGGACAACGCCGAAGGCGATCGTCCACGCCGCCGCTCCCGTGGCCAGCGTCGCCGCAGCAACCGTCGTGAGCGTCAGCGTGATGCCAACGGCAATGTGATCGAAGGCTCGGAAGATACCGGCGAGAACGGCGAAGCTGCAACCGCAGAACCGACGGGCGCCGAACTGGCTGCCGGCCTGGCTGTGACCGCCGCAGTTGCCAGCACCGTGATCAGCGCACCGGCTGAAGCCCAGGCGCATGAGCAAGCTGAACGCGCTACCGCTGCTGTTGAAGAAACGGCTGCTGCAGAAGCACCGGTTGCCGAGACGCCAGTGGTTGAAGCGCCGGTTGTTGAAGCGCCAGTCGTCGAAGCCACTGCCCCGATCGAAGCCCCAGTGGTTCCGGAAGTGGAAGTTGCCTCGCCAGTGCGCGACGTTCAACCAGAAGTCGAAGTGACTGCTGTCGAGCCTGCACCGGTAGTCGAGCCTCAGCCAGTGGTTGAAGCCGTCGTTGACGCGCCGGTTGTCGAGGAAGCCGCCCCGGCAGTGCGTGAAGTTCGCGAAGAACAGACCGCTTTCCAGTGGACTGCCGAGCCAGCTGCACCGGTTGAAGCGCCAGCACCTGCCCCTGCGGTGGAAGAAGCGCCTGCACCGGTTGCCGAAGTGGTTGCCGAGCCCGCCCCAGTCGTTGAGCCTGCACCCGTGGTTGAAGCGCCAGTGGTTGCCGAAGTCGCAGCGCCCGTGGTTGAAGCCGCGCCTGCCAGCGCCCTGACCGAAAACGGCCGTGCGCCAAACGACCCACGTGAAGTGCGTCGTCGCCGCAAGGAAGCTGAAGCCGCCGCTGCTGCAGCCGCTGCCGCACCGGCTGCCGAAGCGATCGAGGCTCCAGCCCCGGTTGAGCACAAGGCCTTGGAAACAGAGCACGAGCCTAAACCCCTCGTCTGATTCCATCCGCTACTAAAAAGCCCCGCCTGAGTGATCAGGCGGGGCTTTTTTATGGGCGTTCAACTTTTGCCTTGTGGAGATCAAAGGTGGGAGCTGGCTTGCCTGCGATAGCATCACCGCAGCGTGTCTGACACACCGAGGTGCCTGCATCGCGGGCAAGCCCGCTCCCACAGTTAGTCCGCGCTGAAACTCAATGCTTGCGGCAGGTCCACATCCCACAGCACACCGGGATCTTCCACTCGCACCTCCTGCACACTCGCCTGGGCAAATAACGACTTTGCGCCACGATCACCGCTCAATGCCATCATTCGCGGCCCAAGCGCCCGGCCAAAAGCCACCGGATGCCCGTATTTACCCGCCTGCACCGGCACACTGATGCCATCGTCCTGGACCGCATCAACCACCCGCTCAATGGTCGACGGCTGAATAAACGGCATATCCCCCAACACCACCAACCAGCCATCGGCCTCACCATTGGCTGCGACAGCCGCCGCGATGCTGTCGCCCATACCGGCCGAGTCAAGCAGCAAGACTTCACAGCCATACGCCTTGGCCAAGCGAATAACGGCCAAGCGGTCCGGCGAAGTGACCAGCCAACGCCTTACAACGCGCCCTGGCAAATTCATCAACACCTGCTCAATCACTGGCCGCGTCACACCGTCAAGCCCTACGCAATCAGCCAGCAGCTTGTCTTGATCAGCACCGGCCGCAGCGCGAAAGCGACTGCCCTGCCCCGCCGCCAGCACAATCGCCGTCACCATTACTCAGCCTCCACTGGCAACGGTTTCTTCTGCATCGGTGCCACGCCATTCTTGATCGCGACAATTTCCGCCATCAATGACAGAGCAATTTCGGCCGGCGTATGACTACCGATATGCAGACCGATCGGCCCATGCAGACGCGCGATCGCCTCCGCCGACAACCCCAGCGCCGCCAGGGTTTCCCGGCGCTTCTGCGTATTGACCCGCGAACCGAGGGCGCCAATGTAGAACGCCGATGAGTTCAGCGCCGTCAGCAGCGCCATATCGTCCAATCGAGGGTCGTGCGTCAGGCAGACGATGGCCGTGCGCTCATCCGTCTGGATATTCAGCACCGCCTCATCCGGCATGCCGGGCACAAAGCGGCCATGCTGCTCTTCCCAGCCGTAGACGAATTCTTCGCGCGGGTCGCAGATCAGCACTTCGAAATCCAGCAGGCGCGCCATTTCAGCCACGTAGCGCGACAGCTGCCCGGCGCCGATCAGCAGCAAACGCCAACGCGGGCCGTAGATAGCCCGCAGGCGCTCGCCATCAAAGGTCACGACGTCGGTCTTGGCCGCGCCGCTCAAGGTCACCGTGCCACTGCTCAGGTCCAGTTCACGCGCGACGATCTGATGGTCTTCGCAGCGCGCCAGCAGCTGCGAGACCCAGCCAAATTCATCCACGCGTTCCTCAGTCAGGCGCAACGTGCCGCCGCACGGCAGGCCGAAACGCGCCGCCTCATCGCGGGTGACTCCGTAGGTCACCAACTGCACCGGCGGGCCATCCTCCGGCAAGCGGCCATCCTGCAAGCGCGCGATCAAGTCGTCCTCGATGCAACCACCCGACACGGAGCCGATCACCACGCCATCGCCACGCAAGGCCAACATCGCCCCCGGCGGGCGTGGGGCGCTGCCCCAGGTCTGGACCACGCTGTACAAAACTACTCGGTGCCCGGCACGGCGCCATTCGAGCACGCTGCGCAGGACATTAAGATCCACACTGTCCATCAGGTCTCCTACGGCGAATGAAGTATTCACTTACTGTAAAGCAAGCAAAACCCAAAGCGCCACGCCAGAAACGCAAACGCCCCGAACCAGTCGGGGCGTTTGCAGGCTTTGGGTGTTGTTCACACCTTGGGCAATTTTTTACTTGATAGCAGGAGCAGGGCCTTCAGCCACGCCCAGGTCATCTTCCGGGCGGGTGTCGGAGATACCGGTGCCGCCGGACGCCAGCTCGCTGTGCAGCTTGTCGGTGTCCAGCTCTTTAACCCACTTGGCCACAACGATGGTGGCAACGGCGTTACCGACCAGATTGGTCAGTGCGCGGGCTTCGGACATGAAGCGGTCGATACCCAGGATCAGCGCCAGGCCGGCAACCGGCAGGTGGCCTACGGCCGACAGGGTCGCAGCCAGCACGATGAAGCCCGAACCGGTCACGCCTGCAGCGCCTTTGGAGGACAGCAGCAGCACCAGCAGCAAGGTGATCTGATGGGTGATGTCCATGTGGGTGTCAGTCGCCTGGGCGATGAACACGGCAGCCATGGTCAGGTAGATCGACGTACCGTCGAGGTTGAAGGAGTAGCCGGTCGGGATCACCAGGCCTACTACGGATTTCTTCGCGCCCAGACGCTCCATCTTGATCAGCATGCGTGGCAGTGCGGATTCGGAGGAGGAAGTGCCCAGAACGATCAGCAGCTCTTCACGGATGTAGCGAACCAGCTTCAACACGCTGAAACCGTGCGCACGGCAGATGGCGCCCAGCACCACGACCACGAACAGGATGCAGGTGATGTAGAAGCAGATCATCAGTTGGCCCAACTGCACCAGGGAACCTACGCCGTAGGCACCGATGGTGAACGCCATGGCGCCCAGGGCACCGATTGGCGCGAGCTTCATGATCATGTTGATGATGTTGAACATCACGTGGGCGAAGCGATCGATAAAGTCCAGCACCGGCTTGCCGTAGGCACCCAGGCGATGCAGGGCAAAACCGAAGATCACCGAGAACATCAGCACTTGCAGGATGTCGCCGTTGGCGAAGGCACCGACGATGGTGTTCGGGATCACATTGAGGATAAAGCCAACCACGCTCTGGTCTGCACCAGCGGTCACGTAGGCCGCGACTTTAGAGGCGTCCAGGGTCGCCACGTCGATGTGCATGCCGGCGCCCGGTTGCACAACGTTAACGACGATCAGGCCAATCAGCAGGGCAATGGTGGAAACAACTTCGAAGTACAGCAGCGCGTAGCCGCCGGTTTTGCCCACCGATTTCATGCTTTGCATGCCAGCGATGCCGCTGACAACGGTGCAGAAGATGATCGGGGCAATGACCATTTTGATCAGCTTGATAAAGCCGTCACCCAGTGGCTTGAGGGCCACACCGGTCTGCGGGTAGAAGTGACCGAGCAAAATACCGATAACGATTGCGACGATCACCTGGAAATACAGGGATTTGTAGATTGGCTGACGAGTCGTCATTGCAAAGTTCCTCAATCGCACCGTGTGACAAAGATCCGCCATTGCCCACGACACTTGAATTGCGAACCCTCCTGCACTGGAGGGATTTGTTGTTTGCGAGGTCTGTAGGAATAAACCTGCGCTGTAATCCTTATCGCAAACGCCGTGCCACTTTGCTGAAAACCGCTGACGGCCTTTAGACATCAGGGCCGAGATCAGTCAATACGCCATCGACACTGGGGCCAGGTGGCGGAATTCCGCCCACCCACCCCCTCTCGTCCTACAATTTGGCGGATATCCGCCTTGTCGCCCCACCCGGTGATGGCTAACATCCGCCACTCCATGGACGAGGCCCTCACATGCGTGAACGTACCATCGCCAGTCACTATGCCCGCGCCGCCCTGGGCGGTGCGCGCCGCGCGGGTTACGACTATTCGGGCCTGCTGCTGCAAGTGGGCATTACCCCGGAGCTGCTGAGCGAACCCCGCGCCCGCATCGCCCCCGAGCAATTTACCCGGCTGTTGCAAATGCTGTGGCTGGGGCTGGACGACGAATACCTGGGGTTTGCCGAAGGCCCGAGCAAGCGCGGCACCTTCGCCATGATGTGCCACGCGCTGATTCACTGCCGCACCCTGGAGAAGGCTCTGGAACGCGGCTTATTATTTTATAGCCTATTCCCGCAGGGTCCGCGCTGGCAGCTGACCAGAGAAGGCGATTTGGCCCGCTTGAGCCTGGACGATTCGCAGCTGTGGGACCCGGACCACTTTCTCAGCGAGTGCCTGCTGGTGATCTGGCATCGCCTGGGCAGCTGGTTGATCGGCCAGCGCATCCGGCTGCAGCAAGCCACGTTCAGCTATCCGATGCCGGCCCATGCGGGCGAATATGACCTGCTGTTCCCCTGCCCTCAGGTATTTGGCGCGCCGAACAGCAGCCTGGTGTTTCCCGCCCGTTACCTGAGCCTGCCGTTGTTGCAGGACGAGCGCACCCTCAAGCACTTTCTCGAGCGCTCGCCCGCTGACCTGTTGTCGCGACCGGATGAGGGCGACAGTTTAAGCAGCCAGCTGCGCCGCTTGCTCAGCCGCGACCGCACGCCCTGGCCGGACCTGGAGGCCGTCGCCCAGCACCTGCACATCAGCCCGCAAACCCTGCGCCGGCATTTGCGTGAGGAAGGCACCAGTTTTCAGACGCTCAAGGATGAGTTGCGGCGGGACATCGCCATTTACCACTTGGGGCGGGCGGATTTGTCGTTACAGGAAATTGCCGAGCAGTTGGGGTTTTCTGAGCCGTCGGCGTTTCATCGGGCGTTCAAGAAGTGGACCGGATTGACGCCGGGGGCTTACCGCGCGCAGGAGAATTAGAGGGGCAGTGCCTGGGCGGGCCTCATCGCGGGCAAGCCCGACTCCCACAGTTGATCGGATTCACACAATCAAAAAGGTGGGAGCTGGCTTGCCTGCGATGGGGCCTGTAAGGACAATAAAGATCAAGCCGCCGGAAAGTGAATCTTGAACGCCGCGCCACCCAAAGGCGAATCCCCAAGGGTCAACCGCGCGCTGTAGCTTTCAATGATGTCCTTGACCACCGCCAGGCCAATGCCCTGCCCCGGATGCTGGCGGTCCAGCCGCTCGCCCCTTTGCAGAATCCGCGCACGCTGATCGGGCGGTACGCCAGGGCCGTCATCTTCGATGCACAGCTCAGTGCCTTCAAGGTTCTCCGTCAGGCTGATGCGCACTTCACTCAGGCACAGGCGATAGGCGTTTTCCAGCAGGTTGCCAAGCATTTCCAGCAAGGCGCCCTTCTCGATCGGCACATCGCAATCGGGCGGCAATTCAAAGGTCACGGTCACGCGCTTGTCGCGGTAAACCTTGTCCAACGTGTCGCACAGGCTTTGCAACACCGGTTCCAGGCGCACCTGGTGCCGCACCAGGCCACTTTTACGCAGGCTGGCGCGCTGCAATTGGTAGCCGATCTGCTGGCTCATGCGTTCGATCTGCGATTGCAGCACCCAGGCCTGGCCGCGTTCTTCCGGGCGCTGGGCCATGTCTTCGCTCACGCCCTGCAACACCGCCAGCGGGGTTTTCAGGCTGTGGGCCAGGTCGTCGAGGGAATCGCGGTAGCGCGCCCGTTGCTCGCGTTCGCTGTGGAGCAAACGGTTGAGCGAGCCGGTCAGGCGCAACAGTTCGCGTGGGTGTTCCTCGGTGAGGCTTTCGCGGGTGCCGCCTTCGATCTGGTCTAGCTCCTGGCTCAAGCGCCGCAAGGCTTGCAAGCCCCAGGTCAGGCCCAGCCACAACAGCGTCAACAATACGAGCAAGGCCGCGCCGAAGCCCAGGTAGAGGTTTTCCTGCAGGCCTTCGAGGGTCAGTTGGTATTCACGCACCGGTTGCAGCGCCACGATACTGAACGCCGCGCTCTTGCCGCCCAGCAACTTGACCTCGACGTCGTACACGAAAAACTCCTGGCCATTGGCTTCGCGAATCCGCGCAAATTCATTACCGCGCCCGTCGTAGCGCGGCTTGTAGTTGATGTTTTCTTCCTGGGTCGCCCGCGAGCGCCACACCAGATGCCCCTCACGGTCGTAGATGTAACCGAGCAGGCGACTGTCAGTGAGGTTGAAGCGTTCGTCCGGCAACTGCGCCGGCATCAGCAGGCGGTTGTTTTCGACCCGCGCGGCGGAAATCAGCGTGGTGACATCCGAGGCCAGGCGCTGCTCGATGGAATCCTGCAGCGCCAGGCTGAACGCGCCTTGCATGGCGGGCAACAAGCCCAGCATAAACAGCACGGCCAGGGTGGTGGCCGCGAGCATCAAGCGCACACGTAGCGAGCGAATCAACGGCAGCGCTCATTGAACAGGTAGCCCAGGCCACGCACGGTGTCGATCGGTTTGAACCCGGCCGGGCCTTCCAGCTTGCGGCGCAGGCGACCCACCAACACTTCGATCACGTTCGGATCCCGCTCGTCGTCATCAGGGTAGAGCTGTTCCATCAAGCGGTCTTTGGCGACCACCTGCTGATGGTGACGCATCAGGTATTCGAGAATCCGGTACTCGTAGGCCGTCAGCGCCAACGGTTGCTCATCCAGCGACGCCTGCTTGCGATTGAGGTCGAGCAGCAAAGGCCCGGCGACGATGGTCGACTGGGTGAACCCGCTGGAGCGGCGCAGCAAGGCGTTCATGCGCGCCTCCAGCTCTTCGAACTGGAACGGCTTGACCACGTAATCGTCGGCACCGGCAGCCAGGCCTTCGACCTTGTCTTGCCAGTTGCCGCGCGCGGTGAGGATCAGGATCGGGAAAGTCTTGGCCTGGCTGCGCAGTTGGCGGATCAGGTCCAGGCCGCCCATGCCGGGCAGGCCCAGGTCGATAATCGCCAGGTCATGGTTGAATTGGCCGGTCTGGTAAAGGGCTTCCTCGGCATTGGCCACGGCTTCGACCACGTGGCCGCTGTCGGTCAGGCGGGTGAACAGGTGATGACGCAGCAGCGCCTCATCTTCCACGACCAGCAATTTCATAAGGCTCTCCAAGGCGATTCAACTGTCCGACAGGGGGATATCATAGCGGCCCTGCAAGTCTTGCGGGCGCAGTTTAATGCCATTGTATTGGCCCGTCAGGTGTTCGTAGCCGGTGCGGTAGGCCGGTTGCGGCGTGGTCATGCCCAAAGACTGGCCCCACGGCGCCGCCTGGCCAGCCACCTCGTCGAAGCTCACACGCTGGATCAGGTTGCTGGATTTCCTGGTTTTCTCGCTGCCGAAAGCGGCAAACGCACCGTCCGAAGCCTGAACCCCGGCAGTGGCGCCGAGCATGCTTAAGGCCAGAATCAGCTTTTTGATCGCAGTCATGGGGCTTACCTCTACGCGTTTTGGCTGTTGAAGCCAGACTACGCAGGCGCCCCTGAACTCCCCCTGAACGGGCTCTGAACCAGGCCTGAACCGTTACGGACTATCCACCGGCGCGCCAACTGACGCAAAATACCGCGCATGACGCCTCTACCCGCTTGTTGCACCCCGCTCGATGCCCATTGGCCACTGCCCATCCCGCTGCCGGGCACGGTGTTCTTGAGCACGCGATTCGACCCGGCCTTGTTGCTCGCCGATGACTTCCAGCGTAGCGCCGTGCCGCCTCCGGCCAGCATCCAGCGCTCGGTGGCCAAACGCCAGGCGGAGTTCCTTGCCGGTCGCCTGTGCGCACGGGCGGCGTTGCAACAGCTTGATCAGCTCGATTGCGTACCGGCCATCGGTGACGACCGTGCGCCGGTGTGGCCTGGGCATATCAGCGGTTCCATTACCCACAGCACCGGGCACGCGGCGGCCATTGTCGGGCACAAGGCGCAATGGCGCGGGCTGGGGATGGACCTCGAAAATCTGCTGTCACGGGAGCGAGCCGAACGTTTGGCTGGAGAGATTCTGACCGCCGACGAATTGCAGCGCATGTCACTGGGGCCGCGCGAGCAGAATGCCCTGCTGGTGACGCTGACGTTTTCGGTCAAGGAGAGCCTGTTCAAAGCGCTGTATCCGATTGTGCACAAGCGTTTCTACTTTGAGCACGCCGAGGTGCTTGAGTGGTCGCAGGCAGGCCATGTGCGGTTGCGGTTGCTGACGGAGCTGTCTGCTGAGTGGTGTTATGGCACTGAGTTGGAGGGGCAGTTTGCGGTGGAGGGGGAGCAGTTGTTGAGTCTGGTGGCTGTCGGCGCCTGATAGATCGCTATCGCGGGCAAGCCCGGCTCCCACCTTTGATGTGCGAATACATCCAAAATGTGGGAGCTGGCTTGCCTGCGATAGCGGTCTTAAGTCTTGTCCTGATCCCTGGGCCAACTCAAGCTGAAACACGCCCCACCCAGGTTGTTGCTCTTGCTGATCAACGCCCGCCCGCCGTGCCAATAGATAATCCGCCGCACAATCGACAAACCCAGGCCATGCCCGCCTGAAGCTCGCGTGCGGCTATCGTCCAGACGCAAAAATGGCGTGAAAATCCGCTCCCAGGCGCTTTCCGGCACCCCCGGCCCGTCATCTTCCACATCGATGCGGCAACGCACCTGCCCCACTTGATAGCTGATCAGCACCCGGCCCTGGGCATGGCGCATGGCATTGCCCACCAGATTTTGCAGGGCGCGGTGCAAGTAGCGCGGCTCGGCGTCGACCCAGGCATCGTCCCAGTGTGCCGAAGACAGGCAGATGCCACGGGCAACACTGACCTGCGGGCGCAGTGGCGATAATTCGCCGATCACCTGATCGAGCAAGGCGCTGAGGTCGACCCGCTGGAAATTCAGCTCCGGCGCGCCCTGCTCCAGGCGGGCGTAGGTGAGCATTTCGTCGACCAGGCCGTCGAGGTCCTGGATATCGCTGTCCATGCCGTCCATATATTTACGCCGCGCCTCTGGGGTGGAAGCGTCGCCGATCATCTCCAGGCCGAAACGCAGGCGCGCCACCGGCGTGCGCAATTCGTGGGAGACGGCGCGCACCAGCTCGCGCTGGATCGCCAGCAATTGCTGCAAGTGCTCGGCCATGCCATTAAAGGCAGCGGCCAAACGCCCCACCGAATCGGCGCCACGGGCCGGTACGCGCACTTCCAGGTTGCCTTTGGCAATGCGCGTGGCCGCCGCCTCCAGGCCTTTGAGGCGGCGCTCAAGCTGGCGCACCAATAAATAGACGATCAAACCGATCAGCGTGAGGCTGATCAACGCGATCAGGATCAGCCACTGCGGCGGGTACGGGTTCATTTGATACAAGGGGCCGATTTCCAGCACCCACGGCGTGCCGACCATGCCGGCGAATACGCGGATGGAGTCGCCGCCCTTGCCCAGGGCCATCACCGTGTCGCCTTCCGCAACCCGGCGGCGCTGGTCATCATCCATATCCGCCTGATCCAGCGTCATCAGGTGCATCTCAAAGCCAAAGCCCTTGGCCTCTTTTATGTCCGCCAGGCGTTGCGGCTGCTCGGCCACCGGGAAACGCACCAGTTCGTCAGCCAACAGGTAAATCGTCGCACGCGCCAGCTGCTCGCTGATCTGCTGCACTTCACCGGTGAGCACAAGCTGCGACTGTTCACTGACCAGGCGCAGTACGCGCGCGGCATGCGGGCCGGTCTGCTCCACCAGCACCTGGCCGCGTTGCAGGCGGTTGCGCTGGGTCAGGTCCAACTGCGCGTCCGCCAACGGACGCAGTTCCAGGGGAATGCCGAGCAAGCGCTCCCACACCGCCAGGGCGCGCTGGCGCTCGATCGCGCTCATCGGTTGCAGGTTGTCGCCCATCAGCGCAAAGGTGCCGTGGGCCAGGCGCTCACGGTACTGGCCGCTGCGCACTTCATTGAGCAGGTGCAGGGCCAGCACGCCAAGCAACGCCACCAGGATCAGCGCCGCGCACATGCCGCCGTAGATGCGCAGGAAGATCGAGTTCACAGCGGCATGTCGGCGGCAGCTTCGGGGACGAACAAGTAGCCTTTGCTGCGAATGGTTTTGATCAGGCGCGGGTGAATCGGGTCGTCGCCGATCTTGGGTCGAATACGCGAGATGCGCACATCAATGGAGCGGTCCTGGCCGTCGTAGCCAATCCCGCGCAAGGCAATAAAGATTTCTTCGCGGGACAGGATACGCCCGGCATTCGCCACCAGCAGCCACAGCAGGTCGAACTCGGCACTGGTCAGCTCGATGCCGCCGTCATGCAGCCAGGCTTCGCGCAGGGCGTTGTCCACCACCAGCGGGCCGAATTGCAGGCGCCGCTGGCTTTCCACGGCGGCGGGTAGTGCCGGCTCGCTGCGCCGCAACAACGCCTGGATACGCGCCAGCAACAAGCGCGGGCGCACAGGTTTGCACACATAGTCGTCGGCGCCCATGTCCAGGCCCTGAACCTGGTCCATGTCATCGGTGCGGGCGGTGAGCATCAGGATCACGCCGTCGTAGCGCTCGCGGACTTTGCGGCAGATGCTCAGGCCGTCTTCGCCGGGCAGCATCAGGTCGAGGATCACGAGGTCCGGTTGTTCGGCGACAATGCGCGCCGCCGCCTGGGCGCCGTCGCTCTCCACCGACACCTGCAAGCCGTTGCTCTCCAGGTAATCACGGGTCAACTCGGCCAGTCGCTCGTCGTCCTCGACGATCAATATCTGCCAGGCTTCTTGCTCCATGCGCTACCTCGGTTCTCATTATTGTCATGTGCAGCAAACACACTGCTGCCTCTATATGAAGGCCGATTGTAGCCATGGGCCAACCCTTAAACACAAGCCGGGAAATCCATTCGGTGATCGCGTTTTTTTGTGATAGGGTTCGCGCCCTCAAAAAACCAACAGACGGTTTTTGCCTTGGAATATTCGGTGACAAACGGCGTAATCCAGCAGTACTGCGGCCTACACGGGTGTTCCACGTTTCATACACATTTTACCCACAGCGTTATCCACAGGTAGTGCGTTGCTAAGCCCCCCAAAACGCATTATCTTGTACCTCGGCGCTAAAAAAACCCTACATGTAGGGTTTTAAGCAAAAAACCAAACACAAATCAGACAAGAAACTCAAGCGCTTTCTTGCTCCTGTTTGGTTGAACCAAAGCATTTTTTAAAAGCCCAAACCGCGCACGCGGATGGCAACCGTTTTCCAGCCCGATTGGCAGAAAACGGTACGGGTGTTGCAGTGCTTGCAGCGAGCAACTGTCACCCGGCAGGAATACGGCCAAGGGCTCTTTCAAGCCCCGAACCGAAGACTTCGGCATGGAAGCGGCGCGAATAGCTCCCTTCCTCCTGTCCCGAAGTTGTTATGCCAGGCCCAGGCCTGTTGTAAGTGCTTCAGGACGGAACGGTGGGCACCGTGATGGTGCCCAAATAAATATAGAATGTGGAGACAACCCCCCATGCAAACCGACACAACTCGCGAGAACCCGCAAGGCTCCGTGCCGCAGGCCGCTGATTCGAACCTGGATCTGTCCGCCACTGCACCTGGCCAACTGCGTGTGATCAAGCGTAACGGCACTGTCGTTCCTTATACCGATGACAAAATCACCGTCGCCATCACCAAAGCGTTTCTTGCAGTTGAAGGCGGCACCGCTGCTGCCTCGTCGCGCATCCACGACACCGTTGCCCGCCTGACCGAACAGGTTACCGCGACCTTCAAACGTCGCATGCCGTCGGGCGGCACCATCCACATCGAAGAAATCCAGGACCAGGTCGAACTGGCCCTGATGCGTGCCGGCGAGCAGAAAGTGGCACGCGACTACGTGATCTACCGTGACGCCCGTTCCAAGGAACGTGCCGTGCGCTCCCCGGCTGAAGAATCGGCCGTGCAAGCTCACCCATCGATCCGCATCACCCTGGCCGACGGCAGCTTTGCTCCGCTGGACCTGGGCCGCCTGAACACCATCATCACCGAGGCCTGCGAAGGCCTGGAAGAAGTCGACGGTGACCTGATCCAGCGCGAAACCCTGAAGAACCTGTACGACGGCGTGGCCCTGACCGACGTCAACACCGCCCTGGTGATGACTGCCCGTACCCTGGTTGAGCGTGAGCCGAACTACTCGTTCGTGACCGCGCGCCTGCTGATGGACACCCTGCGTGCCGAAGGCCTGGGCTTCCTGGGCGTGGCCGACAGCGCCACCCACCACGAAATGGCTGACCTGTACGCCAAGGCCCTGCCGGCCTACATCGCCAAGGGTATCGAATTCGAATTGCTGAACCCGATCCTGGCCACCTTCGACCTGGAAAAACTCGGCAAGGCGATCAACCACGAGCGCGACCAGCAGTTCACCTACCTGGGCCTGCAAACCCTGTACGACCGTTACTTCATCCACAAGGACGGTATCCGCTTCGAATTGCCGCAAGTGTTCTTCATGCGTGTGGCCATGGGCCTGGCGATTGAGGAGAAGCAAAAAGAAGACCGCGCGATTGAGTTCTACAACCTGTTGTCGTCCTTCGACTACATGTCGTCGACTCCAACCCTGTTCAACGCCGGCACCCTGCGTCCACAGCTGTCGAGCTGCTACCTGACCACCGTGCCGGATGACCTGTCGGGCATCTACCACGCGATCCACGACAACGCCATGTTGTCCAAATTCGCCGGCGGCCTGGGTAACGACTGGACGCCGGTGCGTGCACTGGGTTCGTACATCAAGGGCACCAACGGCAAGTCCCAAGGCGTTGTACCGTTCCTCAAAGTAGTGAACGACACCGCTGTAGCCGTGAACCAGGGTGGCAAGCGCAAAGGCGCTGTATGTGCCTACCTGGAAACCTGGCACATGGACATTGAAGAGTTCATCGAGCTGCGCAAGAACACCGGTGATGACCGTCGTCGTACCCACGACATGAACACCGCCAACTGGATCCCTGACCTGTTCATGAAGCGCGTCTTCGATGACGGCCCGTGGACCCTGTTCTCGCCGTCCGAAGTGCCGGACCTGCACGACCTGACCGGCAAGGCCTTCGAAGAACGTTACGAGTACTACGAAGCCCTGTCCCAGTACCCAGGCAAGATCAAGCTGTTCAAGACCATCCAGGCCAAAGACCTGTGGCGCAAAATGCTGTCCATGCTGTTTGAAACCGGCCACCCATGGCTGACCTTCAAAGACCCGTGCAACCTGCGCAGCCCGCAGCAGCACGTGGGTGTGGTCCACAGCTCGAACCTGTGCACCGAGATCACCTTGAACACCAACAAGGACGAGATCGCCGTTTGCAACCTGGGCTCGATCAACCTGCCGAACCACATCGTCAACGGCAAGCTGGACACCGCCAAGCTGGAACGCACCGTGAACACCGCCGTTCGCATGCTCGATAACGTTATCGACATCAACTACTACTCGGTGCCACAGGCGCAGAACTCCAACTTCAAGCACCGTCCGGTCGGCCTGGGCATCATGGGCTTCCAGGACGCGCTGTACCTGCAGCACATTCCTTACGGTTCGGACGCTGCCGTCGAGTTCGCCGACAAGTCCATGGAAGCGGTCAGCTACTACGCGATCCAGGCTTCCTGCGACCTGGCCGACGAGCGCGGTGCCTACGAGACGTTCCAGGGCTCGCTGTGGTCCAAAGGCATCCTGCCGCTGGATTCGCAACAGATCCTGATTGAGCAGCGTGGCCAGAAGTACATCGACGTTGACCTGAACGAAACCCTGGACTGGGCGCCGGTACGTGCCCGTGTGCAGAAAGGTATTCGTAACTCCAACATCATGGCCATCGCACCGACCGCAACCATCGCCAACATCACTGGCGTGTCGCAGTCGATCGAACCGACCTACCAGAACCTGTATGTGAAATCGAACCTGTCGGGCGAATTCACCGTGATCAACCCGTACCTGGTTCGCGACCTCAAGGCCCGCGGCCTGTGGGACTCGGTCATGATCAACGACCTGAAGTACTACGACGGTTCGGTGCAGCAGATCGAACGCATCCCGCAAGAACTCAAAGAGCTCTACGCGACCGCCTTCGAAGTGGACACCAAGTGGATCGTTGACGCCGCCAGTCGTCGCCAGAAGTGGATTGACCAGGCTCAGTCGCTGAACCTGTACATCGCCGGTGCATCGGGCAAGAAGCTCGACGTGACCTACCGCATGGCCTGGTACCGTGGCCTGAAAACCACTTACTACCTCCGTGCCCTGGCCGCGACCAGCACCGAGAAGTCGACCATCAACACCGGTAAGCTCAACGCTGTTTCCAGCGGCAACCACGGTGATGATTCGGTGCTGGCTGCTCCAGCCGGCCCGGCACCCGTGCCAAAGGCTTGCGCGATTGATGAGCCGGATTGCGAAGCTTGCCAATAAGCTGAGTGAGTCCCGGGCTTGAACGCCCGGGATGTAAAAAACCGATAAACCTGAATGCATTTGGGTTTATCGGTTTTTTTTGCGCTACACGAATGCGTAGGCGTTGCCTTCCTGAGGCCCTTCACCGCGCCCACCCCACAATTCAATGCGCCCGCCAATCACCGCCATTGAATGGTGGCCATAATCCACAACACCCAGCTTGCCACTTGCCAGCTCGGAACTCGAAGACCGCCTATAGAGGTCTTTCAGGCCAAGCCGGTCCAGCGCTTCCCAACCCATTTCGCCATTGTTCAAACTTTGCATCGCATGAGCGAAACTCTGTTTTGCAGCATTGGGGTTGTCATCGTAGCCATTGCCCTCCATTTGAGCCCGCTTGGCGCTCGCGGCATACATGAAGTTTGCGTCGGTAATCATGCCCGGATTATCGCCCTTGAACTGCGCGTAAGCGGCTGCATGCCTTAACTCACCCTTAGATAAAGTAAGCTCGAAACCGTCTCGCATTTTTACGTAGTAACCCCCTCCCGTCTCCTTCACATCCTTGAAGACGTCGGTAGGTTTTTGACCAAACTTCATCATCGCTCCCTTTATCGCGGAAACGGTGACGCAATTGCCGTCAGGGCCTTGGCTGAAACCACTCCAGATATTGTCCGGCTTTTTACCTGGGTTGCTTGCATCTGGCTTGTAGTTGAAATGCTTGGAACCGTCGGTAATCGGTAGATTACTCATGGGTTCGCTACCGCCGAAATTCTTCGGATTTACCCTGCCACCACCACCACCACCA
>NZ_WKDB01000032.1:0-72258 GCF_021606215.1 Pseudomonas sp. PA-5-4B
GCCCAGGGCGCTGCCGACGATATCACCCGGCGAGACCCAATCGCGTGCCAGCTTCAGGGCGCCGTGACCCAGGCGTGTCATGTCCAGCAGGTTCTGGATATAGCGGTCCAGGCGCTCGGCTTCATCGCGAGTGCCTTCAAGCAATTCGCGGCGGTCTTCCAGCGGGATGGCTTCACCGAGCGCCAGCAGGCTGTCGATGCTGCCGCGCATCGAGGTCAACGGCGTGCGCAAATCGTGGGACACCGAGGCCAGCAAGGCGCTGCGCAGTTGTTCGGTTTCGCCGTGCAGGCGCGCCGATTCCAGCTCCTGCGCCAGCTGTGCGCGCGCCAGAGCCTGGGCCAATGGCTGGCTCAATGCGGTGAGCAGACGACGGCGTTGGCCGCTCAATTCCAGGCCGGGTTTGGGGCTGACGCCTAGCAGGCCCAACGGCCCCTCCTCGCCCGACAGCGGCCACCACCACCAACGCCCAAACGGCAACGTGCCGGTGCCCATGCCAGCCGGTTGATCATGCTGCCAGGCCCAATCGGCGGCGGCGCGTTCGGCTTCGGTGAGGTTCAGCGCGGTGCCGGTTTCAACCTTCCAGCCGCCCTGGCCGTCGCGATTAAGCAGACACAGGTCCAGATCACTCCAGCCGTCCAGATGATGGGCCGCTGCACTGATCACCGCCTGGCGGTCGGTGGCCGCAGTGAGTTTGCGCGACAGGTCGAGCAGTTCGCTGGTTTCTTCCTGGGTGTCGCGCAAGGCCTGCAACTGCCGACGCTGACGCGCCGCGAGGTTGCCGGTCAGCGCCGCCATCAGCAAGAAAAACAACAGGGTCAGCACGTCTTCTTCACGCTGGATGGCGAAGGAGAATTTCGGCGGGATAAACAGAAAGTCGTAGCTCAGGAACGACAGCGCCGCACACACCAGCGACGGTCCCAGGCTGCTGCGCACACCGACCAGCAGTACCGCAGCGAGAAACACCAATGAGATATTCGGCAGCGGCAACACACTGGCTACCGCCCAGGCCAGCGCCGCCGCGACGATGGTTGCAACCACCGCCAGGCCATAGTCGAACCACACCAGCCCGCGCACATCCGGCAGGCGTGGCGGCGCGGGCATGTCGTCGCTGTCGAGCACGTTGATCTCCAAACCCCGCGCATTGCGCAGCAAGCGTGCCGCCAAACCCCCTCCGAACAGCCTGCGCCGCCAGCGCATCCGCGACTGCCCCACGAGTAGCAGGCTGGCGCGGCGTTCGGCGGCATGCTGGATCAGCGTCTTGGCCACTTCGCCAGCGCGCAGCAACACCACTTCGCCGCCCAGCCGTTCGGCCAATTGCTGGGCGTTCTGCAGGCGCAGGCGCGATTGCTCGTCGTGCGCACGGCCGTTATCGATATGCACCATGCTCCACGGCAAATGCCGGCGCTGGGCCACGCGGCTGGCGTGACGCACCAGGCGTTCGGCCTGCGCATCACCGTCCACGCCCACCAGCAAACGCCCGCGCACCGCCGGGGCGGCCTGACCGAGCTGGCGGTAGCCTTGGGCCAAATCGTCATCGACATGCGCAGCAGCGGTTTGCATGGCCAGCTCGCGCAGGGCCATCAGGTTGGTCTGGGTGAAGAATGCGTCGATGGCGGCGCGGGCCTGTTCCGGCACATACACCTTGCCGTCGCGCAGGCGCTCGAGCAGCTCGCGGGACGGCAGGTCGATCAGCAGCAGTTCGTCGGCCTCTTGCAGCACCCAGTCGGGCAAGGTTTCACGCACTTGCACGCCGGTGATGCCACGCACTTGATCGTTCAAGCTTTCCAGGTGCTGGACGTTGACCGTGGTGAACACGTTGATGCCGGCGGCGAGCAGTTCCTGGATGTCTTGCCAGCGTTTTTCATGGCGGCTGCCGGGGGCGTTGCTGTGGGCCAGCTCATCCACCAGCACCAGCTTGGGCTTGGCGGCGAGCAGGCCGTCGAGGTCCATTTCTTCGAGCATCACGCCACGGTATTCGCTGCGCAGCAAGGGTTGCTGCGGCAGGCCGCTGAGCAAGGCTTCGGTCTCGGCGCGGCCGTGGGTTTCCACCACGCCTGCGATCAGGCGCACACCCTGGCGCAGTTGGGTGTGGGCGGCCTGGAGCATGGCGTAGGTCTTGCCCACACCGGGCGCCGCACCGAGGAAGACTTTGAGCCGGCCACGGCCGTCCCGTGGCAGATCGGCTAACAGGGCATCGGCGCGGCCGGAGTCGCTCATGCTTTGGAGTTCCTTCAGGTGTTTATTTGGAATCCTTCAGGCCGTCATCGCGGGCAAGCCTGCTCCCACATTTGGAATGCATTTCCCTGTGGGAGCGGGCTTGCCCGCGATAACGGCACCACGGTTTACAACGTTTCCAGCGCCATGTTCAGCGCCAGCACATTCACCACCGGCGGCCCCACCAGCGGGCTTTCGATGTGCTCATCGAGCAAGCGCTGCAGTGTAGACACGGGCACATTTCGCGCCGCCGCCACTCGCGCCAGTTGATAGGCAATCGCCGCCGGTGGCAAGTGCGGATCAAGGCCGCTGCCGGAGGTAGTCAGGGAGGCCAAAGGCACCGGCCCCTGGCCTGGCACCAACTGTTTATTCGCGTCATCAAAAATACGCGTGGCCAATGCCGGGTTGCTTGGGGCCAGGTTGCTGGCGCTGCTGGAGACCGTCGCAAACGCGCCAGCCGATGGGCGTGGGTGGAACCAGCTGTCACCGGTAAAATCCTGGGCGATCAGGCTGGAGCCGCGCACTTTGCCCTCGGCGTCACGCACCAGGCTGCCGTTGGCCTGGTCGGGGAACGCAACTTGGGCGACACCGGTGACCACCAGCGGGTAGGCAACGCCGGTGATCAGGGTCATGAGGACCAGCAGGCTCAGGGCCGGGCGGATCATGTTAGTCATCTTTAAATCCTCAATAAATCGAGTAACCACTGTGGCGAGGGAGCTTGCTCCCTCTCCACAAAAAGTGCGATCCAGTTACACCAGGTGCAGCGCGGTCAGGAGCATGTCGATCGCCTTGATGCCCACGAACGGCACCAAAAGCCCGCCCAACCCGTAGATCAGCAGGTTGCGGCGCAGCAACGCCGCCGCACTCGCCGCCTGTACGCGCACACCGCGCAGTGCCAGGGGAATCAACACCACGATAATCAGCGCGTTGAAGACGATCGCCGAGAGAATCGCGCTCTGCGGGCTTTGCAAATGCATCACGTTGAGCACGCCCAACTGCGGGTAGATCGAGGCAAACAGCGCCGGCAAAATCGCGAAGTATTTAGCCACGTCGTTGGCGATGGAAAAGGTCGTCAACGCACCGCGGGTCACCAGCAGTTCCTTGCCGATCTGCACCACGTCCAGCAGCTTGGTCGGGTCGCTGTCGAGGTCGACCATGTTGGCCGCTTCGCGAGCGGCCTGGGTGCCGTCGTTCATCGCCATGCCGACGTCGGCCTGGGCCAGCGCCGGAGCGTCGTTGGCGCCGTCGCCGCACATCGCAACCAGGCGACCGTCGTTCTGCTCGTGACGAATGCGGGCGAGTTTTTTCTCTGGCGTGGCTTCGGCCAGCACGTCGTCCACGCCCGCTTCAGCGGCAATCGCGGCGGCGGTCAACGGGTTGTCGCCGGTGACCATCACGGTGCGAATCCCCAGTTTGCGCAGTTCGGCGAAGCGTTCGCGGATGCCGGGTTTAACCACGTCCTTGAGGTGGATCGCACCGAGCAGTTTGCCATCGGCGCATACCAGCAATGGCGTGCCGCCGCTCTGGGCGATCTTGTCGATTTCCCGCGAGAGTGCCGGCTGCAGGTCACGGCGTTGTTGGCCGATAAACGCCAGCAGTGAATCGACCGCGCCTTTGCGGAACACACGGCCTTGGTAGTCGACACCGGACAAGCGCGTTTCGGCACTGAACGGCACGGAGGTCAGCTCCTCCAGGGTTGGCTCGGCCTGAGGGTGCAAAGCACGCAGGTATTCGACGATGGATTTGCCTTCCGCCGTGTCGTCCGCCAGGGACGCCAGCAACGCGCCTTCAGCCAGGTCGCGACCACTGACGCCAGGCGCTGCGATCACGGCTGCACAGCGACGGTTGCCGAAGGTGATGGTGCCGGTCTTGTCCAGCAGCAGCACATGCACGTCACCCGCAGCTTCCACCGCACGCCCGGATTTGGCGATGACGTTGAGGCGAACCAGGCGATCCATGCCGGCGATACCGATGGCCGACAACAGGCCGCCGATGGTGGTCGGAATCAGCGTCACCAGCAGCGCGACCAGGAACACCAGCGGCAAGCTGCCATTGGCGAAGTGGGCGAACGGCTGCAGGGTGACCACCACCAGCAGGAAGATCAGCGTGAGGCCGATCAGCAGGATATCCAGCGCCACTTCATTCGGGGTTTTCTGGCGTTTGGCGCCTTCCACCAGGGCGATCATGCGGTCCAGCGTGGACTCGCCCGGATTGACGGTGATGCGGATCAGCAACCAGTCCGACACCAGCCGCGTGTTGCCGGTGACGGCCGAACGGTCGCCGCCGGATTCACGGATAACCGGTGCGGATTCGCCAGTGATCGCCGCCTCGTTGACGGCCGCGATACCTTCGATGACCTCGCCGTCACCGGGGATCATCTCCCCGGCCGCGACGCGCACCACATCACCTTTGCGCAGGCTGGTGGCCGGCACAACCTTGAAGCTGCCGTCGGCCTCTTTGCGGCGGGCGCTCAGGCCTTCGCTGCCGGCTTTGAGGCTGTCGGCGCGGGCCTTGCCGCGACCTTCGGCCAAGGCTTCGGCAAAGTTGGCGAACAGCACGGTGAACCACAGCCACACGGCGATTTGTACCGCCACAAAGGTCGGCACCGAAGTGTCCGGCACAAAGCACAACACGGTGGTGAGGATGGCGGTCAACTCGACCACCAGCATCACCGGCGAGCGTTGCAGTTGGCGTGGGTCCAGCTTGACGAAAGCCTGGACCAGCGCCGGACGCCAAAGAGCGGAGATGGCGGTTTTGGCCGGTTCCTGAGAACTCACAGGGGCCGCATTTTTTGCAGGCATATTCATTTTCATATCCCCTCTAGCTCTTTATTTAGGAGCAGCCATGCTCAGGTGTTCAGCAATTGGGCCCAGTGCCAGCGTCGGCAGGAAAGTCAGGCCGCCCACCAGCAAAATGGTCACGGTCAACAGGGTCACGAACAGTGGGCCATGGGTCGGGAAGCTGTTCTGGCCAATCGGTGCGGTTTTCTTCATCGCCAGGCTGCCGGCAAGGGCCAGTACCGGGAGGATGTAGCCGAAGCGGCCGATCAACATACCCAGGCCCATCATCAGGTTGTGGAACGTGGTGTTGGCACTGAAGCCGCCGAACGCCGAGCCGTTGTTGGCACTGGCCGAGGTGTAGGCATACAACAATTGACTGAAACCGTGCGGGCCGGGGTTGCTGATGGCCCCCGCCGGACCCGGCAGGCTGGCGGCGATGGCGCCCAGTACCAGGGTGCCGATCGGCATCACCAGCAAAGTCACCACCAGCAATTGCACTTCCTTGGCCTGCAGCTTCTTGCCCAGGTATTCCGGGGTGCGGCCGATCATCAGGCCGGCGAGGAACACCGCGATCAACACGTTGAGCAACATGCCGTACATACCGGCGCCGACGCCGCCGAAGATCACTTCGCCGACCATCATGTTGACCAGCGCCACCATGCCGCTCAGCGGGTTGAGGCTGTCGTGCATACCGTTGACCGAACCATTGGACGCCGCTGTAGTGGTGACCGACCACAACACGGTGGCAGTGGTACCGAAGCGCACCTCTTTACCTTCCAGCGGCGCGGTTTGCTCAACAGCTGGGTTGTTCAGGGTGGGGTTGGGCTGGTATTCGGCCCACAGCGAGGTCGCGCCGCCGATCAGGAACAAGGCCAGCATACAACCGAGGATCGCCCGGCTCTGACGCAGGTCTTTCACGTAATGGCCGAAGGTGAACACCAGCGCCACCGGGATCAGGATGATCGCCGACAACTCGAACAGGTTGGCCCAGGCAGTCGGGTTCTCAAACGGGTGCGCCGAGTTGACACCGAAGAACCCGCCACCGTTGGTGCCCAACTGCTTGATCGCAATCTGGCTGGCTGCCGGGCCGAGTGGGATCACTTGGTCCACGCCCTGCATCGTCACGGCATTCACATAGTGCGCGAAGGTTTGCGGCACGCCCTGCCACACCAGGAACAACGCGAACACCAGGCACATCGGCAGCAGGCCGTAGAGGGTGGCGCGGGTCATGTCGACCCAGAAGTTGCCCAGGGTCTTGGTGGATTTACGCCCGATACCACGGCACAACGCGACCAGCACAGCCAGGCCAGTGGCGGCGCTGACGAAGTTCTGCACGGTGAGACCGATCATCTGGCTGAGATAGCTCAGGGAGGCTTCACCGCTGTAGTTCTGCCAGTTGGTGTTGGTCATGAAACTGACCGCCGTGTTGAAGGCCAGCGTCCATTCCTGACCCGGCAATTTCTGCGGGTTAAGTGGGAGATATTCCTGGAACAACAACACGGTAAACAGCAACACAAAACCGGCCAGGTTGAACGCCAGCAGTGCCAGCGTGTACTTCTGCCAGCTCTGCTCCTGGTGCTCGTCCACGCCGGACAAGCGATAACAGCCGCGCTCGACAGGGCCGAGCACGGGCGAGAGCCAGGTGCGCTGGCCTTCCATCACCTTGTAGTAGAACCGCCCCAGGAACGGTGCCGGCACCAGCACCACGGCAAAGAAGGCGATGATCAGCCAATAGTCATAACTGTGCATAGCCTGCTCCTAGTTCCGATCCGCGCGTAACAGCGCAACCAGCAGATAAATGAACAGCGCCACGGCCAATAGCAGTGACACCCCGTCCAGAACACTCATGGAAGTCTCTCCGTTTTGCGGCGATTGCCGCGTGTGGGGCAATTGTCGGCAGGAGTGGCGTAAAGGAACGAGAGCGAGGGTATGGGCGGGGCGTAAAGACGGCGTAAAGAGTGGGTTTATGCGGGGTTTACAGGGGGATTTTCAGCGCCCGGGCGGGCCTCATCGCGGGCATGCCCGGCTCCCACCATTGAAATGCATTCCCTGTGGGAGCCGGGCTTGCCCGCGATGGCGTCGGTGAGGCCACCACCGCACCCATCTGGTGCGACGCCGAAAAAATTCAAACGCCAAACCGTCCCCATGGCGACAGTTCGGCGCCTTTACGACATGAGTTCGCGCAATGGCATGGCCGCTGCAACACCCAGTAATCATTCCAACCCGTTCAGGGAGCGCCACACGATGAACACACAACTCAAACCCACCTTGGGCACCCTGCATTTATGGGGCATTGCCGTCGGGCTGGTGATTTCCGGCGAATACTTTGGCTGGAGCTATGGCTGGGGCGTGGCCGGCACGCTGGGCTTTTTGGTGACCTCGTTGATGGTCGCCGCCATGTACACCTGCTTTATATTCAGTTTCACCGAACTGACCACCGCGATTCCTCACGCGGGCGGGCCGTTCGCCTACAGCCGTCGCGCCTTTGGCGAGAAAGGCGGTTTGATCGCGGGCCTGGCGACCTTGATCGAATTTGTCTTCGCACCACCCGCGATTGCCTTGGCCATCGGCGCTTACCTGAACGTGCAGTTCCCGGCACTCGATCCGAAACACGCGGCTGTGGGGGCCTACATCGTGTTCATGGGCCTGAATATCCTGGGGGTGAAGCTCGCCGCGACCTTTGAACTGGTGGTGTGCGTGCTCGCCGTCGCTGAATTGCTGGTGTTCATGGGCGTGGTCGCGCCGGCGTTCAGCTTCAGCAACTTTGCCCTGAACGGCTGGGCGGGTTCCGACACCTTTGGCGCACCGGCCATTGCCGGGATGTTTGCCGCCATTCCTTTCGCCATCTGGTTCTTCCTCGCCATCGAGGGCGCAGCCATGGCAGCTGAAGAGGCGAAAGATCCCAAGCGCACTATTCCAAAAGCCTACATCAGCGGCATCCTGACCTTGGTGATCCTGGCCATGGGCGTGATGTTCTTCGCCGGTGGCGTGGGCGACTGGCGCACCCTGTCGAACATCAACGACCCGCTGCCGCAGGCGATGAAAAGTGTGGTGGGCACCGGCTCCGGCTGGCTGCACATGCTGGTGTGGATTGGTCTGTTTGGCTTGGTGGCAAGCTTTCACGGCATCATCCTCGGCTATTCGCGGCAGTTCTTTGCCCTGGCCCGTGCTGGTTACTTGCCGCCGTTCCTGGCCAAACTGTCGCGCTTTCAAACACCGCACCGGGCCATTATCGCCGGCGGTGTGGTCGGTATCGCCGCGATCTACAGCGACGGCCTGATCAACCTGGGTGGCATGACGCTGACCGCAGCGATGATCACCATGGCGGTGTTCGGCGCCATTGTGATGTACATCATGAGCATGCTCAGCCTGTTCAAGCTGCGTAAGACCGAACCGCTGCTGGAACGCACCTTCCGCGCACCGGGCTATCCGATCGTGCCGGCTATTGCGCTGGTATTGGCGCTGGTGTGCCTGGTGGCCATGGCCTGGTTCAATGCGCTGATCGGCTTGATATTCCTGGGCTTTATGCTGGCGGGGTTCATCTACTTCCAGCTGACCGCCCAAGACCGTGCCGACGCACCGGCTGATGCGATGTTGACCGGGCGCTAAGGTTAACGAGGCGGAACAGGCCTACAATGAACTACTCAGAACGCCTGTTACTCAAAGCCGTTATTAGCGTGGGAACATCCTCCGACGCTGGTCCGCCTCAAGGAGAGCCTTATGCCGTGGTATGCGTGGTTGATTTTAGTGGTAGCGATCGGGTCGATCGTCGGTGGGCTGCTGATGCTGCGTGACAGCGCCAACAAGGTGGAACTCACCGACGAACAACGCAAACGCGTGGTCGAGCGCAACGCCCAGGCGGACGCCAAGGATGCGCAGGACCGCTGAAGCAGGTTATTCCCAGGCTGCCTTGGCAATATGCAAGCCGTGCTGCCCCTTGTAGGCAGCACGCTCAGGCTGGCTCCAGCCGTTGAGCAACGCCTCCTCCAAGCGATAGATCTCTACGCCCAGCGGGCGGCACACGGTCAATGGGTCTTGTGCGTCCGGCCCCCACATCGGTAGCGACAAGTCCCCGCCCGGGCACGTCGACAATGCGCAGAGCAAATCAATCTCGGCAAAAAACTCCAGGTAATCGCCCTTCTGCGCCGGGCAGGCTTTCATGAAGTACATGTCGTCATGATTAAGACCGGTGCACTGGAAAATATTCAGCACATCGTGCACGTCAAATTCGGTCAGGCCATGGGGCAGCACGGCGCGGGTCAAGTTGGAATGGCAATGGTGGTGGAAGTCTTCGCCGGTGAGCATGCGGTTCACATACGGGTCACAGCGAGTGCCGAGCAAATCGTGCAGGCGCCCACCGTGTTCATCGATGCCGTAGCCCGCCAGGCTGTCATCAGTGATGGTCACCAAGGGGCGCAGAAACGGCAGGTTCGACCATAGCCGGTCATGGGTACTGACATGGGCGCCCTGCAACTGCCGCGTGCGTGCCGCCCATAGGCGTTCGCGCGGGTCATTGGCGTTCCACACATTGAAATCGCCGACCTGTGGCCCTACCGGCGTTGTCACGCGAAACACATGCCCGGCCGGCACTTTCCACGCCCTGCCCGTGCGAATCGGCACTTCAAACTGCTCGATCAATGTGCGTTTACCCGCCTGGTCGCGAATACGTGCGTAGAAGGCCGTGTCCACTTGCAGCGCCGAGCCTTTGCTGACCTGATAGGCAGCCGGATAATCTTTGTACATGGGTGCAATCCTCCATCAAGGGTAATCAAACAGCGCCAGGGACAGCTGTTCAGAATCGTGCAGATAGAGGCTCATCGCCTCCTGCGCAGCTGGTTTATTGCCCTGCGCCAGCAAGGTGTAGATCTCACGATCACGCTCCAGCCAGGGCGACTGAAAACGTTGTTCATCGGGCGCCGCACAAAACACCAGGCGCAATTGAGCAATCACTTGGGCGAAAAACTCATCGAATAAAGGGCTGCGCATCAACCCGACAATGTGCTGGTGGAACACCAGGCTATGAGTGGCAACGGCGCGCCAATCTTCGCGCTCTCGCGCCAGCGTGGTGGCGTCGATGGCATTTTGCATACGCACGTCATGGTCGCCCGTCAGCGTGCCACTCTGGGCGATGGCCTGCAGCTCAAGGGTACGGCGGACCACGAACAGGTCACGCACGTCGTCGCGCGCCACACGCCGGACCATCACGCCCTTGTTGCGCACATAACGGGTGAGCCCCTCCTGCCCCAAACGGTGTAACGCTTCGCGAATGGTATTGCGCGAGGCGTTGTAGCGCTTGACCAGGTCCACTTCGACCAGCGCCACACCTGGCAGCAGCCGCCCACTCATGATGTCGGCGCGCAGTTCAAGGGCAATCTGATCGGCTAGAGACAAGCTGAGCGTCATCATGGCACCTCGATTGTTGAACAATTCATGCAACGGATGTAATCACTTTTCATGCCAAGCCCGCTGAATACTGTCTCTATGGGTAAACAGGTTCGACTCCGCTAAAATGCGCACTCGTTCTCGAGGCCGTCCTATGCGTTATTCAACAGACCACAAAGCCCAGACTCACCAACGCATCATCAAGGAAGCCTCCGTACGATTTCGCCGCGATGGTATTGGCGCCACCGGCCTGCAGCCCTTGATGAAAGCGTTGAACCTGACACACGGCGGGTTCTACGCGCATTTCAAGTCCAAGGATGAACTGGTGGACAAAGCCCTTCTGGCCGCCGCCGCAGAGCTGGATGCCCATTGCGCAATGTTGTTCAGCCAGAAACGGCCGCTGGATGCGTTCATCGACAGTTACCTTTCGCAATGGCACCAGACCTCGCCGGGTGAAGGCTGCCCGCTGCCCACGATGTCGTCGGAGCTGGGCCTGCGAGGGCAGCATAGTCCGGTAACGGATGCGGTACTTGAAGCCAGGTTGACGCAGATCGACTCAGCATTGGAGCACCCAAAGGGGGAACACGAGAGCCTGGTACTGATGTCGACATTGGTGGGCGCATTGGTGTTGGCCAGAAGCGTCGAAAACCCGGAACTGGCAGCCCATATCATGGAAGTGGTACGCGGGTGTTTGAAAGAACAGGTCTCGGACAAACAGAAGGCCGGTCAATGACCGGCCTCTTGCCCAGGATTTACACCCTTAGTTGATTGCCAGCCTGTCGCGGTTTTTCTCCAGCAACGCCTTGCCGATGCCTTTGACTTCCAGCAACTCGTCTACCGCCGTGAAAGGCCCGTTGCTGTCGCGATAGGCGATGATCGCCTTGGCCTTGGCGGCGCCAATACCGAACAGGTCGCGGCGCAGGACTTCAGCATCGGCGGTGTTGAGATTGACCTTGGTGGATTGCTCGACGTTAGCCATCTGGGCCGTGATAGGCGCCGGGGCTTCGGGTTTGATGGAGGGGGCTGCGGTGGTTGCTACGGAGAGGCTGGTGAGGACTGCAAAGATCAGGGAAGAAATATAGGCGTTTTGCATTGGTGACACTCCATGACAACGGTAGAAGAAAAGCAGCTTTCCAAAAGCTGCTTTTCTAACTTAGGCGATGTGGGGAGAGAGTCAAAAACGGGTGAGTAACAGGGTGTTAACTCACGGCTCCAAACGGCGCTGCTGGTAGATCCAATCGACGATTTCGCCGTCGGGCGAGTAGCCACTGACTGTCTCGCGCAGGATCTGACGCACACGGGTGTAGTCGTCCTCACTCACCGCGCCGAGCAATTCGCTCAGTTTGCTTTTGAGTACGTCCCACGCAAGGTGATCCTCGTTGGCGCTCATAATCATCGGGTGCTGGGTAGCGACGACGTTGTTGCCGATCAGCAACTCCTCGTAAAGCTTTTCGCCTGGCCGCAATCCGGTGAACTCAATCGCGATATCCCCGAGAGGGTTTTTATCCGTGCGTACACTCAGCCCGGATAAATGAATCATCTTTTCCGCAAGCTCTACAATTTTTACGGGCTCACCCATGTCCAGAACGAACACGTCCCCCCCCTGCCCCATGGAACCGGCCTGGATCACCAGCTGGGCCGCTTCGGGGATGGTCATGAAATAACGCGTAATTTTTGGGTGTGTGACGGTCAATGGACCGCCTGCCTTGATCTGCCGGTGAAAAAGCGGAATCACTGAGCCGGAAGAACCCAGTACATTGCCGAACCTGACCATCGTGAAGCGCGTTTTGTTTACGCGGGCCACGCCAGACTTGTCGCCAAACATCACCGGCGCTTTTTCAACGCTGAGGGCTTGCAGGGCTAATTCTGCAAGGCGCTTGGTACTCCCCATCACATTAGTGGGGCGAACAGCCTTGTCGGTGGAAATCAGCACAAAGTTCACCACACCGGCCTTCAAGGCTGCCTGGGCGGTATTCAAAGTACCAATGATGTTATTCAAGACACCTTCGGCAATGTTGTGTTCGACAATCGGCACATGCTTGTACGCAGCCGCATGATAAACCGTGTCGACGTGCCAGCTCTTCATAACATCAAGTAATTTATTCTCGTCGCGTACCGAACCCAGAATAGGCAATAACTTAATGGGCATTGACTCATGCGCAACGCGGTGTTCAAGTTCGGACAGGATACTGTAGAGGTTAAATTCGCTGTGTTCGAACAAGAGTAAGGTCTTGGGTTTCTGCGTCAAAATCTGCCGGCATAGCTCAGACCCGATCGACCCCCCTGCTCCCGTGACCAAGACCGACTGGCCAACGATACAACGTGCAAGCAGGTCTTCCTGGGCTGGCACTGCATCACGCCCCAGCAAGTCGGCAATATCGACTTCCTGAATATCGTCGACCTTGACGCGGCCACTGGCCAGGTCCATAAAATCCGGAACACTGCGCACATGCAGCGGAAAACGCTCCAAGTTCGAGAGAATCTCACGCCTGCGCCCGCGGCCCGCCGAAGGCACTGCGAGCAATATCTGCTGAGCGCCTGTTGTGTCGATCATCTGCTGAATATGCTTGGGCTTGAACACCTGCAGCCCAGAGATGACACGACCTGCGATACTCCCGTCGTCATCGATGAAGGCGACCGGCCGCATGACACGCCCCATGCGCAACGCAGCAACCAATTGATTACCCGCCGAGCCGGCTCCGTAAATGGCAACTTTCGTCAAGCCATCATCACGATTGGTAAAGGGAACATGCTGTGCTGCAGAGAACCAATCCCCCATGAAGTACTGGCGCATCGCTAGTCTCAACCCGCCTACGGTAACCAGGCACAACCACCAATAATTGAAAATAACCGAGCGTGGAACAACGTATTGATGGTTGCTGTAAAGATAGACAGCCAAGCCAAGAATAAGTGAAGAAAGGCTCACCGCCTTGATAATAGTAATAAGTGCATCGTTACCAAAGTAACGCATGACGGCGCGGTACATGCCAAAGCGAACAAACAGGGGAATGGCAATAACCGGAGCGCTCACGAACAGCCATAAGTATCGCTGGATCGGTTGTTCCATCTCGGCAATTCCAAGCCGTACGACGAAGGCCAACCATAATGAAATCCACACCAGTACAATATCAACAAGCACCTGAAGAATGCGCTTGTGGCGGCGCGGCAGATTTAATAAAAAAACTCTCATCTTATCCATGCCCCTCTCCAACACTTTTCCACGCTCCTAGAATCAAAACCCTGCCCGCGAATAGACGAAAATAGCGATCCACAATGAATAACCCGCACTGAACAAAAATCGTACAGACGTGGCAACTGCATGAAAATCTCCTTTCAGAAAAATCGCACTCCTTTGACGACCTTTCCTTGGGTTAATAACCCCTATTCTGTACAGAAAATACCACGGTGGTACTCGACACCTACAGTAAACACCATAGATGGGATGATACCCTTGTTGTGTCGGAAATCCTTTGAAATCCTTTCTCAGCCCCAAAAAAAACCAGGACGGGTAGGCACTGACCCCTACGAAACCGCGGGGTTCGAGCGCTCACGAACAAAAAATGGCGAACACCTGACAAGCTGCTAGGCTTGGCCCGAGACGTTGAGTTGCAGCCGTATCATTAGCTAGCACAGCAACAGCATCGTATAGCAAAATGTAACAAAAATGGTCACCCTTAAAACAATACGAGAGAGGCTGATGCCACCGTCGATGTTCATTAATGGTATAGCTGGACTCTAAGTCCCTTAATCTAGAACGTCCCGCGAATGCCCTTTTAGAGCCAGTCGAACAGCTGTTCCATTCCAATCTTGGAAAAAACACGCCTAAAGAGGCTATACTCCGCAACGCGTTCACCTGCGCCGCTAGAGCGGAAAGCGCTGTAGGAAAAATCTGTAAGCATCCGCCGCGACAAAATAATGACCGGATCACCCGCACTTGACGGTTGACTTTAATCATAGAGATGCTAATCCGCGATCATGTTTTAACGAAACTAACCAGCCCCAATGCAAGCCAATTTTTGCCTTGGAGCCGAATGGGAGGGATACTTTAGAGTATGCGCACTACTTGCTGAGTGATCATCGCAGGTGTACATACGCACTGCCAAACGGGACGAAAGGAGGACGCCCGAGAATTTTCACTAGACCCAGGCAAATGGCTTGGAATTCGCACGAACCTCAACTCACGGGCCTGCAACTGCCTGCGAGTGGAATTCCAAAAAATAACGCATGCACAACTATCAGATGTCATGTTTCCACTATCTGATTGTGCTGTCCCGCGGCCCTGCGCCCTGGCATAGCGTGTGCAAAAACGTATCACAACTGACGGCACCCTAATCCGCGGATTATGACGTAAGCGTGCATTGAATTTTACTTTAAGTAGCGGTGTTGCGATGACTTTAAGAACCCTGTGTGTATTCGGCACACGACCTGAAGCAATCAAAATGGCTCCCTTGGCGTTGAGCCTTGCAGCAGATGAGCGCTTCACTGCCAAGGTCTGCGTGACTGGACAGCACCGAGAAATGCTCGACCAAGTGCTCAGTCTCTTTGAAATCAAGCCTGATTTCGATTTGAACATCATGAAGTCCGGCCAGGATCTGACCGATGTCACGAGTGCCATCTTGCAGGGAATGAAAACTGTCTTCGCAACCTTCAAACCGGATATTGTCCTGGTCCATGGCGACACAGCGACGACGTTCGCCACCACATTGGCCGCTTACTATCACCAAATTCCTGTGGCTCACGTCGAAGCCGGCCTGCGCACCGGAAACCTCTATTCTCCGTGGCCTGAAGAGGCAAACCGCAAGCTGACTGGCGCTCTTGCGGCATTGCACTTCGCACCCACTGAAACGTCCAGGCAGAATTTGCTGAGAGAGGGGGTCGCAAGCCAAAGCGTCCATGTGACCGGCAACACTGTCATTGACGCGTTGCTGGATGTGGTGGGCCGAATCAAGACCCGTCCGGCCCTGCAACAGCAATTTCACCAGCAGTTCTCGTTTCTGGGCGATTGCCAGCGAGTGATCCTGGTCACGGGTCATCGCCGCGAAAGTTTCGGCGGTGGCTTTGAGAATATCTGCCAGGCCTTGATCAATACGGCCCTGGAGTTCCCCGATGTCGAGATTGTGTACCCCGTTCACCTGAATCCGAATGTACGCGAGCCAGTCAATCGCCTGCTCAGCGACATCCAGAATATCCATCTGATCGAACCCCTGGATTATCTGCCCTTTGTGTATTTGATGGATCGCTCTTATCTAATTTTGAGTGATTCAGGTGGCATTCAGGAAGAGGCCCCCTCTTTAGGTAAACCTGTGCTGGTGATGCGTGACACCACAGAGCGTCCAGAGGCGGTTGACGCGGGCACAGTCAAACTTGTCGGGACTGAAATTGAGGCCATTACCTCTAACTTGAGAGTCTTGCTGACTGATGTTGAAGCCTATGGCCAGATGAGCTTCGCTCACAACCCCTATGGTGACGGAAAAGCATCCGCACGAATTCTCGATGTACTTTCACGAATTAAAAAGGCTAATTCATGAGCTTTGAAACTGTTTCTGTAGTCGGCCTCGGCTATATAGGGCTTCCGACGGCAGCTGTTTTCGCTGCACGTAAGAAAAAAGTCATTGGCGTCGACGTCAACCCGAACACAGTTGCAACCATCAACCGCGGCGAAATCCATATTATCGAACCGGATCTGGATATCGTCGTACGGGCCGCCGTTACCGAAGGCTATTTGCGGGCAACTCTAACCGCAGAGCCGGCCGATGCCTTCCTGATTGCCGTCCCGACACCGTTCAAGGGCGATCACGAACCCGATCTTTCCTACATCGAATCAGCCAGCCGAGCCATTGCTCCCGTCCTGAAAAAGGGTGACTTGGTCGTGCTGGAATCAACCTCCCCAGTCGGGGCTACCGAGCAAATGTCTGCCTGGCTGGCAGAAGCCCGTCCGGACCTGACATTTCCGCAAACCCATGGCGCAGAGTCGGACATCCGCATAGCGCATTGCCCTGAGCGCGTGCTGCCGGGTCACGTACTGCGGGAGTTGATCGAAAACGATCGCATCATCGGCGGGCTTACCAGCAAATGTTCAGAAGCTGCGCGGTCTCTATATAAAACATTCGTTGAGGGTGAATGCATCATCACCGACGCCCGCACCGCCGAAATGTGCAAACTCACAGAGAACAGCTTTCGCGACGTGAATATCGCGTTTGCCAATGAACTGTCGATGATCTGCGACGAACTCAACATCAATGTATGGGAGCTGATCCGCCTTGCGAATCACCACCCTCGCGTTAATATCCTGCAACCTGGCCCCGGTGTGGGCGGTCACTGCATCGCTGTCGACCCCTGGTTCATTGTCAGCAAAACGCCCGCCCTGGCACGCCTGATCCGCACCGCAAGGGAAGTAAATGACAGCAAGCCAAAGTGGGTATTGGAGCAGGTTCAACTGGCTATCGGTCAATTCCTGCAGGAACATCCGTCGAAAACCGCCAAGGACGTTACGGTTGCCTGCCTCGGGCTGGCCTTCAAGCCGGACATCGACGACTTGCGTGAAAGTCCATCCTTAGAGATCACCGCACACATTGCCCAGTCCCATCCCGGTACTGTTCTGGCGATTGAACCGAATATCGCGCACCTGCCGGCTCGCCTTGAAGGTATTGCAACCCTGAGCGGAATCGATCAGGCGCTGTCATCTGCGCACGTGATTGTCCTGCTGGTCGATCACAGCGTATTCAAGAAAATCCCGGGCGCACGCCTGTCCTCGCTCAAAGTCATCGACACACGCGGTGTGTGGGCTTGAAAAAAGCTTGATGAATACCGCTTAATCGACGCAAGCCGTTAGTATTGCGTCGGTTTCCGAGCACCGAGCTGGGCACGTTTGTTAAATGATCATGCAATTGCATTTGTCATGATGAGGTTCAAGAGGTTCTGGCATGGTCAATTTATTGATCCAGGTGCTGACACTGATAAGTGGCCTGGTTGTTAACTTTGTGATTCCCGGACTTTACGGCTTGGAAGCGTACGGCGCATTCATCAAGGCCAACGTGCTGGTATTTTTATTTCAAAAACTGTTGGATATCGTCAATGAGCAGCTGATTGCCACCGTGGAGGCCGAGTACATTCTGGTGACTTCATTATTTATGGCCGTACTGATTTTTGTACTGTTCAGCGCTGTGAACCTGATTGACCACATTGGCAACCCACTCCTGCTTGGGGTGATGCTTTTGAGCTCGGCATGCCTGTTATCGCTGTTCGGGCTACGCCTGCAACGCTGGATCGTGGCCTACCTGGTGCTATTTCTTGGCGTGTTTTTCACGCTCCTGTTTATCAGCTACCAACAAATAGTCTCGCTGACTATCGTCGACATACTGATTCTGACCAACTTGATTCCGTGCGCGTTTGCGGTAGCGGTGCTGTTTTTCAAAGGTGCGAAACTGCCCGTCGGCAAACAGCTGCTGCAGACCTGCCAAGGTGTGCTGCTGTTATTACCCAGAATGATATCCATCACCCTGGTGTTCAATCTGTTCACCAACATCTTGCCCTTCATTCTTTCCAAGAGCCTGCCCGTGCGCGACCTTGGATTGTTCAGGGTCATCGTCTCGATCATTCAATCCGCTACCAGCCTGTTCCCCATCAACGTCAGGGCAGTGTTTGTCGCCTTCGTCTCGGGCGGGCAACGCCAAGCGCAATATAGAATCATCACGTCGATCGCTATTTTCTACTTCGCGTTGGTAGGCTTATCGGGGTACGCAGCGGTTTGGCTGTTCCCTCAGTACTCGAACTATCTGGTGATGCTGCCCTGCCTGCCAGTGCTGTACTGGGCAGTGGTGACAGAGCGCTATCTGGTCGCCTCCGGCCTGCACCGTAAAGTCATCGTGGCAAACCTTGTCATTGCGCCACTGGCCATAACGAGCATGATTCTGTTTGTCAAAGACTTGAACCAGGCACAGTTGTTCTACGCTATCGGGTTCTCGGCCTACTTGTTGTTCCTGCACATAAGCTGCCGTCCTGGCATTCGCTTGCCGGTAGTTTTTTGGGTCGCCTTACTCTCTCCCCTGACTATCTTTTTGACACACATCAGCCTGGTCTGGGCCGTGCTGTATATGTGCTCGCTCATGATCATTGCAGTGGGAGCACTCCAGCTTCGACCCGCTGATCTTCGCACGCTGAGGTTTTAACCGTGAACGCAGTAAAACTTTATCGAGTTGGAAACTGGCTGCACCGGCGTCGAGTGCCGTTATTACCAGGCCTTGTTCGAAATGTGATTTTCCTACTGTTCAACTCTTACATTCCAATTACCGCAACGATCGGAAGGGGCACGATATTCGCCTATGGCGCGATCGGCGTTGTACTGCACGCAAATGCCAAGGTTGGCGACGGCTGTGTGCTGGGCCAAGGCATCACCATCGGCGCCGCTGAGGGTTATGTCACCAGCGAGATCAATCGCTGCCCCGTCATCGGTGACAACTGCTACATAGGGGCCGGGGCAAAGATCATTGGCGATATCGTCATCGGCAATAACTGTCAAATTGGCGCTTCAGCGGTCGTATTGAAAGACGTGCCTGATAATTCAATCGTTGTGGGAATACCCGCAAAAGTGATTGGACAAACAGCCAGCGACTATAAAGCCATACGCCCTTGAACAATGGAGTACCGCAATGCGTCAACCTGACTGCGTAAAAAATTCTATGGCGATCACGGCGGCAGCGCTCATCGCCATTTTATTTATGCTGGATCCTGGCGTGCTTTTCTACACGGCCATTATCGGCAGCGCTTTATTGGTATTGACGGCCATCATGTCGCCTTGGCTGGGTTTATTGGCGCTATTCCCATTGGCCTTTGCTCTCCACCCCGCGCCCACTTCGTTGGGCGCTCAGGAAGTGGCGTTTGCTGCCCTGCTGGTGGCGGTATTCCTCAGCGCATTGATCAAATTGCTCCGTACTCTGGGTTTTACATCGGTCCTGCGCCTGTTCGCCGCGCCATTGCTAATAGGCCTTGGGTTTCTAGTGCTGAACCTGGTTGTAGCGATGTACCACCATGTTCCGATGACTGATTGGCTCAGAGGGGTCGTGCCCTTTCTGTTTATCTATGCACTGATCCCGATCTGCGCTCTTGTAGGCCGCGAAGAAAACAACGTTCGTTGGCTCGGCGCTTCGGTGGGAACCCTGATTTTATTGACCGCAGGCTACATCGTTTTCTATTACTTCTATCACGGTCTGTGGCAGCCGTACTGGACCCTTGAGGTCAACGGGGAGATGGTAAAAATCCCTTATGAAGAAGCGCTGCGCAACGTTAACGCACAGGGCCCAATGCGTGATCGCATCACCATGGTGCTGGCGCAAGCAACCGACGCGATCCTGCCGCTGGGCATGGTGCTCGGCTATGTCGTCGGCACGCTGACCCCTGACCGAAGGGTTGCATGGATCAGTGGCCTGATATCGCTGCTATGCACAGCCGCCGTGCTGATCACATTCACACGAAGCATGCTGATCAGTGCACTTCTCGTCATTGGCTTGTTCGCGCTCTATACCTTTTTCGCGCGCAGGCACTTATGGCTAAAAGTAGTATCCGGCATTGTCATTCAAGCGCTGTTTTGCCTTGTGTTTATTTTTGCCACCGGCATGCAAGACGTATGGCTCGGGCGCATGAACTCCCTGGCGAATACTGCATTACCTATCGCAACCTCTTCCATTGCGTCCATGGGAGAGAAACACACGCAACCTGACGCTGCGGTGCCTGTAGTCTCCGAGTCCAAGCCCGCTGCCAACGAGAAGCAGGACTTCAACGTCTCTTCCCGGGTACAGGAATATAAAATCGCCTGGCGCATGTTTCAGGACCACCCCGCGCTGGGCAATGGTATCGGGATCAAACACGAGATGCGCTGGGAGAAGCCCGGCGGTGATTCATTCACGGAGTCAGTTGGCTATATCCATAACTGGCCACTGTACATGCTGATGGTCGGCGGCGTCTTAGGGCTGCTGATGTACATCACTGTCCTCGGTGCTCCCGTTTTATATCGGTTCACCACTCTGAAATCCGACCCCGCTCACCTCACCGTGATTCGCACGGCGGTCATAACGCTGGCGATCTACGGGTTGTTCTTCGCGGTGTTTCGCCTGATCTCTTTCAACTTACTGCTCGCAGCAGCTTGGGGCGTAATGCTGGCGCATAAGCATTCAAATCAAATGATGGGTACCGCCTTGCCTGACGGGCATACAGCGTCACTCTCCAACACCAGGCCGGAAACGGTCGTCAAAGACACCAGGGAGACGTCGGTATAATGTGTGGCCTCAGCTTTTTTGCAGTCAAAGACGGTGTACCCGAGACCCAGGTCCAAATGGAAAAAAGCCTGGCGGTTACACGGCACCGTGGCCCGGATGCATCCGGCACCTATTTCGCCAGTGTCGCGGGCTATCAGGTAGGGCTAGGACACAACAGGCTGAGCATCCTGGATTTGTCACCGACTGGCAGCCAGCCGATGTTTGCCGACAATCATGGTGTAAGTATCGTGTTCAATGGCGAGGTGTTTAACCATCACGAATTGCGCCGGCAACTGATCGAAAAAGGCTATACCTTCAAAGGCACCTCCGATACCGAAGTTATCCTGCAATTGTACGTAGAACATCAAGAGCAGGCCTTTGCACTGCTTGAAGGCATGTTCACGTTTGTCATATTGGATGAGCCGCGCCAAAAAACCTTTCTGGTAAGGGACGTCGTTGGCATCAAGCCGGTGTATTGCTACACCGGCGTCGACGGCTTCTACGCCTGCTCAGAAATCCGCGGCCTGAAATGTTTTTCGCAGGTAAACACCGACATAGACCCTGATGATGTCTTTGAGTTTTTCAACAACGGCTTTCTCTACGAACCCAACACCGGCTACACATCCATCAAGAAACTGATGCCCGGTAGTTACCTGGCGTTCGACCTGGCAACCGGCAAGATGACAACCCAGCGTTACCAGAGCGCCATGAACTTCAAGACCGAGCAAAGCCTCGTGCAGGATGTGCGTTCTGCCGTGACGCGCCAATTGGAAGCGGACGTCCCGGTCGGGGTATTTTTCAGTGGTGGCGCAGACTCCAGCATCCTGGCAAGTTTCACCGGTGATGCTGACTTATTTTTTGCACAGTACGACGCAACGGACGACTCCGCTGTCGATACGAAGTTTTCCGCCAGGATCGCCGAACACCTTGGCAAAAAGCTGGTGGTCACGGAGATTCTCGACTCAGATATAGACCCCTTCGAGTCCATCGACTTCGTCGCTGCCAACACCGAAGAACTGGTATCCGACTATACGTTCTGGGCAACCTACCGCTTGTCCACCGAAGCCAGGAAAAGTGGATATACCGTCATGCTCAGTGGCATGGGCGGAGATGAGGCGTTTGCAGGTTACCCACGCTACACAGTACTCAAGCATCACACACTCATCAGGCTGCTGTATCCCGTATTAAGTGCACTGCTAAAACTCAAGTTATTTCCAAAGCGGCTCGACAAAAAGTTCGAACGGTTGGTGTCCTATGCTCAGGAAAACTATTGGCCCCTGGCGTATTCGCGCATGCTGGGGTACTTCTCCCGCCAAGAGTTGCAGGGCTTTTTTCGTGACTACAACGAGCTTGAACGACACTACAAGCAACGCCTGTCCGGCGTAATGGATCAGTACAGCGGCGCCGTTGAAGACAAAGTCAAATGTGCACAGCATTTTGACCAGACAGGCTTCTTGAGCCATAACCTGAGTGTCTCGGACAAGGCCAGTATGTTGGCCAGTATCGAACTGCGCGTTCCGTTGCTGGACGAGCGTGTGGTGGCCAGCGGTCTTGCAACCTCAAGTGCAGATTTGCTTAAAGGCGGAGCGCCAAAGGCCCCACTCAAACAGCTCCTGAAAAGCCTGCTTCCCGCCTCATTGGTTGATCGCCCCAAAACAGGCTTCAACCCACCTCTGGATGGCATTATTCAACGCATAGGCCAACAACGCCTGCTCGCCGAGTTCGAGCGCATCTACACCTATGTGGCCCGAGGAGAGGTGGAAAAATTAGTGAACAATCATTTTTCAGGCAGCGCAAACAACACCTACAAACTCTGGCAGGTGTTGTACTTCGAGCGCTGGCTGAAAATAAATTTCCCTTAACTGGCGTCAGTCAATACTCACTACTTTAACTTTCAAGTGACTGACCTAAGCAGGACGTTGATGCAACGAATAATCAAGCTCTACCACACCGTTAAAATGCTGCGATTGAAGCAGGTTGTTTACCGTCTTTACTATCGCTTCGCTAAAGTTCGGCCTTTTTCGGCACAAGGCTTTACCCGGCGCCCCGGAATTAACCTGGCGAAGGCTCCCCATTGGTGTGCCTCGCGCTTCGGTGCCGACGAACAGTTTGAATTCATGGGCCTGACGGCGCCGATTGATTGGCACGATCAGACACGCCCGAAAATTTGGCAATACAACCTGCATTATCTGGATCATCTGGCCTCTTCAGGCGAAGACCGAAGAGACTTCGACACGCGCCTGGTCAACAGTTGGATCACAAACAACGCCCCCTTTCACGGATGCGGCTGGGAACCCTATACGCTCTCTTTGCGCATCGTAAATCTGATCAAGTGGCTGCAACAACAACCGAGCCTGGAACCGCACTGGCTGGACAGCCTGGCTACACAGGCCCACGCGCTGTCTGAACAGATCGAATATCACATTCTCGCTAACCATTTGTTCGTGAATGGCAAGGCACTGGTGTTTGCCGGGAGCTTTCTGAACGGCGATCGGGCAGACAGCTGGCTGTCCAAGGGTTTGAAGATCCTTGATGAGGAAATCAAGGAGCAGTTTCTGGCGGACGGTGCGCACTTCGAACTTTCACCCATGTACCACGCGTCTCTTCTTTGGGACATCTGCGACCTGCTGAACCTGGCCACTCACTCCGAGCTGCCGGAACTTAACATTCGCAAAAACCAATGGAAACACCAGATTGAGCAAGGCCTGGTCTGGTTACGCAGCCTCCAGCACCCGGACGGTGGCATTGCGTTCTTTAATGACTCGGCATTCGGCATTGCACCCACACTGCTCGATATAGAGGCGTACGCGCTTGAATTGGGATGCCGTGCGCCCAATGACATGCCCACCGCTACGATTGCAGCTGTACACCAGGTTGAAAGTGGCTACGTGGCGATCAATTTTGGCGATCAGTGCAAAGCATTGTTGAACCTTGCGCAGGTTGCGCCTGATTACCAGCCAGGTCATACCCATGCGGACACCCTGAGCTTCGAACTCAGCCTGTTTGGACAGCGCGTGTTCGTCAACTCTGGAACGTCTCAATACGGCGAAGACGCGGAACGTCAACGGCAACGCAGCACGGCAGCGCACAACACAATAGAAGTGAACGGTGAAAACTCATCTGAAGTCTGGGCCGGATTCAGGGTCGCACGGCGCGCACGTACCACCGTGGGTAAGCTGGAACAAACAGTCGATACCGTACGTATCAGCGGCAGCCATGACGGCTACCTGCGTCTACCGGGGAAAAACCTGCACGTTCGCGAGTGGGTTGCGATGGCCGGTGAATTACAGGTGATAGATTCCGTCTCCGGCACATTCGATCAAGCTGTATCAAGGCTATTTTTACACCCTGATATCCGTATCACTCAACAAGGCAACACGGTAACGATCACCCTGCCCGGCGGTCAGGTCGCTGTCGCGACACTAGAGGGCGCAACCCGGATCAATGTGGTGTCTTCCACATGGCATCCGGAATTCGGCAAGTCTGTTCCCAATCAGTGCATCGTCGCTGAAATGTCGACAGACAAACTGACCACCCGCATAACCTGGTGAGGCTTACGTGAAACTTTTGATTTTGAGCTTTTACTACCAGCCTGATCTGTCAGCCGGTTCATTCCGCACGACAGCACTGGTAGACGCACTTCTGGAGCAACTCCCTGCAGACGCCCATATTGAGTTGATCACAACCCTGCCGAATCGCTACAGCTCCTTCAGCAGTCAAGCCCCGGAACTGGAGAAGCACCCGAGGCTCACCATCCGCCGAGTGGCCCTGCCTGGCCACAAGAGCGGGATGGTCGATCAAGCAAGAGCGTTTCTGGTGTATGCCAACGCTGCACGCAAGATTGTGCGAAACCAAGACTACGATCTTGTCTATGCGACTTCTTCACGCCTGATGACCGCTACGCTGGGAGCGGTGATCGCACGCACAAAACGAACGCCGCTCTACTTGGATATACGCGACATCTTTGTCGACACGATCAAGGATGTGCTGTCCAAAGAAAAAGTCTGGTTGCTTAAACCCTTATTATCGCTGGTTGAACGTTTTACCATTCACTCGGCGCAAAAGGTCAACCTGGTCTCTGAAGGTTTTCTTCCTTACTTCAAATCACGCTATCCCGACCAACGCTACTCCACCTATACGAATGGCATCGATGGCGAATTCCTGGATGCGCAACCCGTCGCTGAAGAAAAGGTGCCCAGCCCGATCCTGGACATTGTCTATGCGGGAAATATCGGTGAAGGCCAGGGGCTGCACAACATTATCCCCCAACTGGCCAAACAACTTGAAGGGAAGGTGCGATTCCGCGTGATCGGCGACGGAGGCCGGATCGAGCTTTTAAAACAAGCCATTGTCACTCACGCCTGTACTAACGTTGAACTCTTGAAACCGGTCAAGCGCGAACAATTGATCGAGGCTTATCAGTCGGCGGATGTGCTTTTCCTGCATTTGAACGACCACGACGCCTTCCGCAAAGTCTTGCCATCAAAAGTCTTTGAATACGCTGCACTGGGCAAACCGATCTGGGCGGGCATCTCTGGTTACGCAGCCAGTTTTGTCTCTGAACATATTGAAAACGCTGCCGTGTTTGCGCCGTGTGACGCCGCCGCAGGGATCCAGTCCTTCAAGACTCTCAATATTATGACGCGCCCGCGCCATGCCTTCGTCGAGCGTTTCGCGCGTGGCCGCATCATGCGCGAAATGGCGAAAGATGTTCTTTCACTCACAGGAACTCCTTGATTATGCAAATCCTCCTGACGGGAGCGAGTGGCTTTGTCGGTAGCGGGTTAATCGCGCCACTGCTTAAACGCCAGCACTCGATTACCGCTGCTGTACGCGAGCTCAAGGCCGATCTTGATACGCGCGTCAACCAGCGCCTTATCGGCGGGCTATCCGACGATCAGGATTGGCAGCTGTTGCTCGAGAGCCAAGAAACGGTGATCCACCTGGCCGCCCGGGTCCATGTCATGAGTGACGCATCCACCGATCCCCTTGCCGAATACCGGCGGATCAATGTCGAAGGCACCTTAAACCTGGCCCGCCAAGCGGCGGCTGCCGGGGTTAAGCGCTTTATATTTATCAGCTCGATCAAGGTCAATGGCGAGAGCACGGCGACTGGCGCGCCGTATACGGCTGACGGTCCCACAACCCCTACCGACCCTTACGGCATCTCTAAAAAGGAAGCAGAGCAAGGCCTGCGAAAACTGGCTTCTGAAACTGGCATGGAAGTGGTGATCATTCGTCCCGTATTGGTCTACGGACCCGGCGTTCAAGCGAACTTCCTGAGCATGATGCGCTGGTTGCATAAAGGCCTGCCCTTGCCCTTTGGCGCCGTGAACAATCGACGCAGCCTGGTTGCCCTGGACAACTTGATTGATTTGATTGTGACGTGCACCGAGCACCCCGCTGCCGCCAATCAAACCTTCCTGGTCAGTGACGGGGAGGACCTCTCGACCACAGCGCTTTTGCGTCGAATGGGAACGGCTCTGAACAAGCCCGCACGCCTGCTAGCTGTGCCGAGTTGGTTGCTGCAAACCGGCGCCACTGCGCTGGGTCGCCGGGCACTCGCTCAAAGGCTATGCGGCTCCCTGCAGGTCGATATTGGCAAGACCCGCGAACTGCTGGGCTGGACACCGCCGAGCAGCGTTGACCAGGCACTGAGTAAAACAGGTAAACATTTTTTGGAACGGCAAACTAAATGAATATGTGGTGGTTGTTACCGGCTGTGACGATTGTCGCACTCCTTTTAACGGGGGCCTTGCGTCATTACGCTCTGGCTCGAAGCCTGATCGACATCCCGAATGCGCGCAGCTCGCACGTCGTGCCTACGCCCAGGGGCGGTGGTGTCTCGATCGTCGTCAGCTTTCTGTTAGCGCTATTGCTGACTGCCAGCCTTGGCCTGATTACATGGCCACTCACGTACGCATTATTCGGCGCCGGGACCGGCATCGCGGTATTGGGTTTTTTGGACGACCATGGCCATATCAGCGCACGTTGGCGCCTGCTAGGGCACTTTATAGCCGCGGCATGGGCACTGTTCTGGATCGGTGGCCTGCCGCCGCTGGTGGTGGCGGGACTCGCCGTCGACTTGAGCTGGATCGGCCATATGCTGGCAGCGGTCTACCTGGTATGGCTGCTGAACTTGTATAACTTTATGGATGGAATTGATGGAATAGCCAGCGTCGAGGCTATTTGCGTATGCCTTGGCAGTGCGCTGCTCTATTGGCTAACAGGTCATGAGCTGATCGCGTTTACACCGTTATTACTGGCGTTTGCAGTGGTTGGCTTTCTGTATTGGAACTTCCCAAAAGCCCGTATCTTCATGGGCGATGCGGGCAGTGGGTTCCTCGGCATCACGCTGGGGGTGCTGTCGCTGCAAGCGGCCTGGGTCTCGCCGCAGCTACTGTGGAGCTGGCTGATCCTGCTGGGTGTGTTTATCACTGATGCGACATGGACCTTGCTGCGCCGCCTGCTCAGAGGCGACAAAGTCTATGAGGCCCACCGCAGCCACGCCTACCAGTTCGCTTCTCGCCAGTTCGGTAAACACGCACCCGTTACCCTGGTGGTAGCGGCAATCAACATTGGATGGCTGTTACCTATGGCGCTGCTCGTGGGCAACGGCACGGTGGATGGCTTTCTGGGACTGCTGGTGGCCTATCTGCCGCTGATAGCGTTGGCCGTAAAGTTCAGGGCTGGAGAGAAAGAACCGAATTGAACCAGTGCAAAGGGGCGGCGATCGCCTCCCCTTCCTTCCACTCATCAATAGTGGCCAGGATCAAACTCGAGTCTTGCGCCGCGCCCTGGCAACCCACGCCATCAGTGGGCCAACAAGCATTCCGACCAATAAAGCGAGCACTACGAAAACAGAAATTGGTAACTGCGGGGCTGCCCAACTCAGGAACTGCAGAGAAACCGACTGTTGATTTTCCAGCACAAATGCCACGATGCACAGCAGCAGCACCAACACTACCAGCATTGCAATAACACGCGTCAATCTACTCATGCCCACTCCCTCACGAGTATCAAACCTCGTCTTCATCCTCATTAACTCGATCGCGCAATTCCTTGCCCGGCTTGAAGTGAGGCACAAACTTACCGTCAAGGCTGACGGATTGCCCGGTTTTCGGGTTGCGACCCACTCGCGGTGCACGGTAGTGCAGGGAGAAACTGCCAAAACCACGGATCTCAATTCGATCCCCGGTAGCCAGGCATTGGGACATCTGTTCAAGCATAGTCTTGATAGCCAGCTCTACATCCTTGGATGAAAGCAGCCCTTGATGGGTGACAATTCGTTCGATCAACTCCGACTTCGTCATATTTTTCCCTTCTTTTTCAAGCAGCTAGGAAAAGCGCTTCGAAGGTTTTAGCATGACTTGGTGAATTTGAACAGCCCACCTGCCAACTTATCTGCAGCATAAACGGATACCCGGAACACATGCTTGACCCCCTCAATTACAGATCACCAACATGGTACGAGTGACAGCGCCGGCAGGGTTCCAGCCGAACAGATAGTCACCCTCCTCGTCCTTGGCATCACTGGATCGGGTGATGACCTTGTAGCCCTGCATTTTGCACTCCCGGGCAGCGCGCTTCTCACACTTGTCCCAGTTGCTGCCAAGGCCCGAGCAATCGATCTCAATGCCGCTGACGCCGCGCTTGGCGTGGGTTTTGGCACTGGTGGCAGTGCAGCCTGCCAGCAGCACCACTGCAAATAAAACGATAAGCCTGTTCATTCAAATCCTTATTGAAACAACAACACAGCGGAGCATTTGTTAAGAACTATAGTCAGCTCTGACACTGGGCTGCACGCCTTGGTTCTAACTTGTTGATTCAACGAATTTCAGGCACAAAAAAGGGCGACCGAAGTCGCCCTTTTTCTATGGTCTGACAGAACTTAGTTCTGCTTTTCCATTTGTGCACGCAGCAGGTCGCCCAGAGTGGTCGGACCCGAAGCGATGTCAGAGGTAGCTGGCTTGTCGCGCAGGCTCTGGATTGCTTCTTTCTCTTCGATCTCGTCCTTGGACTTGATGGAGAGTTGGATCACGCGGCTCTTGCGGTCAACGCTGATGATCTTGGCTTCTACTTCCTGGCCTTCTTTCAGAACGTTGCGCGCGTCTTCAACGCGGTCACGGCTGATTTCGGAGGCTTTCAGAGTCGCTTCGATATCGTCGGCCAGAACGATGATGGCGCCTTTGGCGTCAACTTCTTTCACAGTGCCTTTAACGATTGCGCCTTTGTCGTTCTCTTGAACGTACTCGGAGAACGGATCGCTTTCCAGTTGCTTGATACCCAGGGAGATGCGCTCGCGCTCTGGGTCAACCGACAGGATAACGGTGTCCAGCTCGTCGCCCTTCTTGAAACGACGAACAGCTTCTTCGCCCACTTCGTTCCAGGAGATGTCGGACAGGTGAACCAGGCCGTCGATGCCGCCGTCCAGACCAATGAAGATACCGAAATCGGTGATCGACTTGATGGTGCCGGAGATTTTATCGCCCTTGTTGAACTGGCCAGAGAAATCTTCCCATGGGTTAGATTTGCACTGCTTGATGCCCAGGGAGATACGACGACGCTCTTCGTCGATGTCCAGAACCATAACTTCCACTTCGTCGCCGACTTGTACGACTTTCGAAGGGTGGATGTTCTTGTTGGTCCAGTCCATTTCGGAAACGTGTACCAGGCCTTCCACGCCTTCTTCCAGCTCTGCGAAGCAGCCGTAGTCGGTCAGGTTGGTAACACGCGCGGTTACGCGAGTGCTTTCTGGGTAACGAGCTTTGATAGCAACCCATGGATCTTCGCCCAGCTGCTTCAAGCCCAGGGAAACGCGGTTACGCTCACGATCGTACTTCAGAACCTTGACATCGATCTCGTCGCCAACGTTGACGATTTCGGAAGGATGCTTGATACGCTTCCAAGCCATGTCGGTAATGTGCAGCAGGCCATCGACGCCACCCAGATCGACGAATGCGCCGTAATCGGTGAGGTTCTTGACGATACCTTTGACTTGTTGGCCTTCCTGCAGGGATTCCAGCAGAGCTTCACGCTCGGCGGAGTTCTCTGCTTCCAGGACGCTGCGACGGGAAACGACAACGTTGTTGCGCTTCTGGTCGAGTTTGATGACCTTGAATTCGAGTTCTTTGCCTTCCAGGTGCGTGGTGTCGCGCACAGGACGAACGTCGACCAAAGAACCTGGCAGGAACGCACGGATGCCGTTAACGTCGACAGTGAAGCCGCCTTTAACCTTACCGTTGATAACGCCCTTGACCACTTCTTCAGCTGCGAAGGCTGCTTCGAGAACAATCCAGCATTCAGCGCGCTTGGCTTTTTCACGGGACAGCTTGGTTTCACCGAAACCGTCTTCAACCGAGTCCAGAGCAACGTGAACTTCGTCACCGACATTGATAGTCAGATCGCCAGCATCGTTGTAGAACTGTTCCAGCGGGATCAGAGCTTCAGACTTCAGACCAGCGTGAACGGTTACCCAGCGAGCTTGGTAATCGATATCAACGATAACACCGGTGATGATGGAGCCTGCCTGAAGGTTCAGGGTTTTTAGGCTTTCTTCAAAGAGTTCCGCAAAGCTTTCGCTCATTTTAATTCCTGTTGATAAGGGCGAAGAATACGCCCATCTCCACACCCCAGACGGTGTGGGTCAGTTTCAGTTAAAAGAAGCCACCGCAGGACTATGACTGGTCCCCTGCGGCCTTCTTGATCACCCTGCGATATCGCGAATGGCGATTTCACTCAAGATGCGTTCCAGCACCTGCTCGATGGACAACTCCGTGGAATCCAGCTGTATGGCGTCAGCCGCCGGCTTTAGCGGGGCTACCGCACGCTGGGTATCACGCTCATCGCGTGCACGGATCTCATCTAGCAGACTCGACAGACTAACACCATCGACTTTGCCCTTCAACTGCAAGTAACGGCGGCGAGCACGCTCCTCGGCGCTGGCGGTCAGGAAAACCTTCAGCGGCGCCTCGGGAAACACCACGGTACCCATGTCACGGCCATCAGCGACCAGGCCCGGCGGCTCCTGAAACGCCCGCTGGCGCTGCAGCAATGCGTCACGCACGGCCGGCAGAGCGGCAACCTGGGAGGCCCAGGAGCCGACTTGTTCGTTGCGCAGGTCATCGGTCACGTCATCACCCTCAAGGATGATGCGCTGCGGATGACCTTCCGTCGCGCCGACGAACTGCACATCAAGGTGCGCCGCCAGCAGCTTCAGGGATTCTTCGTTGGTCAGGTCGACGCCATGGTTGCGTGCGGCAAAGGCCAGCAGGCGGTACAGCGCGCCGGAATCCAGCAGGCACCAGCCCAGGCGCTTGGCCAGAATGCCGGCGATCGTGCCTTTGCCCGAGCCGCTTGGCCCGTCGATGGTAATCACCGGTGCTTTGATATTCACAATTGAGCCTCTTGGGCAACACGGATGCCGACGTGGGCACACAGTGTAAGAAAATTCGGAAAAGACGTAGCAACATTGGCGCAGTCACGGATACGAATCGGCGCGGCCGCCCGTAGGGAGGCCACGCTGAACGCCATGGCGATGCGGTGATCACCATGGGATTGCACTTCGCCACCGCCCATTGGGCCACCGTCAATGATAATCCCATCAGGTGTCGGTTCACACTTCACGCCAAGGGCCAACAGACCATCGGCCATGACCTGGATGCGGTCGGACTCCTTGACCCGCAGTTCTTCGGCGCCACGCAGCACGGTGCGCCCTTTGGCGCAGGCCGCCGCCACGAACAACACCGGGAACTCGTCGATCGCCAGCGGCACCAGGGCCTCGGGAATCTCGATGCCTTTTAACTCAGCGGCGCGCACGCGCAGGTCGGCAACTGGCTCACCGCCCACTTCACGCGGGTTTTCCAGGGTGATATCCGCGCCCATCAGCCGCAGGATATCGATCACGCCAGTGCGCGTCGGGTTAACGCCAACGTGCTCCAGCAGCAACTCGGAGCCTTCAGCAATCGAAGCCGCCACAAGAAAGAACGCCGAAGAGGAAATATCCCCCGGCACTTCTATATGCGTAGCCGTCAATGCATGGCCCGACTCGACAGACGCCGTAGCCCCCGCCACGGCAACCGGATAACCAAACCCACGCAACATCCGCTCGGTATGATCACGGGTCGGCGCAGGCTCGGTCACCGAGGTCTTGCCCTCGACATACAACCCGGCCAGCAACAGGCAGGACTTCACCTGCGCACTGGCCATCGGCATCGAATAGTCCAGGCCTTTGAGCGCCTGGCCACCGCGAATTGTCAACGGCGGATGCCCGTCCGGTCCGGTCTCGATCACTGCGCCCATTTCCCGCAGTGGCTTGGCCACGCGGTTCATCGGGCGTTTGGACAGCGATGCATCACCGGTCAACACACTGTCAAAGCGCTGCGCCGCGAGCAACCCGGACAGCAAACGCATCGACGTACCGGAGTTACCCAGGTAGATCGGCCCCGGCGCCGGCTGCAAACCGTGCAACCCCACACCATGGATCGTCACGCGCCCGTGGTGCGGCCCTTCAATCACAACGCCCATGTCACGAAACGCCTGCAGGGTTGCCAGGGCATCTTCGCCTTCGAGGAAACCTTCGACTTCGGTCACGCCGTCGGCCAATGAGCCCAGCATGATCGAGCGATGGGAGATCGACTTGTCGCCCGGCACCCGGATCTGCCCGCTCAAGCGGCCGCCCGGTTTGGCGAGAAAGGTCTGCTCATCGGCGTTCACAGCGGTTTCCATGTAGGCCCGGCGCGCCAGGATCTTGCTGAAATGCTCACGCGCCACCCGCGCACGGGTGAACACGCCCAATAATTGATGGCCATCACCCGCATCAACCGCATCGCGCAAGGCGTCGAGGTCACTGCGGAAGGTGTCCAGGGTGCGCAACACAGCTTCACGATTGGCGAGGAAGATGTCGTGCCACATCACCGGGTCACTGCCGGCAATCCGCGTGAAATCGCGAAAACCACCGGCGGCGTAACGGAAAATCTCAAGGTTTTCGTTGCGCTTGGCCAGAGAATCCACCAAGCCAAAGGCCAGCAAGTGCGGCAAATGGCTGGTCGCCGCCAACACTTCGTCGTGGCGCTCGACCTGCATGTGCTCGACATCCGCGCCCAACTCGCGCCACAGACGATCCACCACCGCCAAGGCCGCCGGATCGGTCTGCTCAAGCGGGGTCAGAATCACCTTATGGCGACGGAACAACTGCGCATTGGACGCCTCGACGCCGCTCTGCTCGGAACCGGCAATCGGATGGCCCGGCACAAAACGCGCCGGCATGCCGCCAAATGCGAGTTTGGCGGCGCGCACCACATTGCCCTTGGCACTGCCGACGTCCGTGAGGATCGCCTGGCCAAGGTCCATATCCGCCAGCAAGGCCAGCAACTTCTCCATCGCCAGAATCGGCACGGCGAGCTGGATCACATCCGCGCCCTGGCACGCCAGCGCCAGGTCTGCCTCACAGCGGTCCACCACGCCCAGCTCCACCGCCAGCTTGCGCGATTGCGGGTCAAGGTCCACACCGACCACCTCGCCACACAGTCCGCTTTCACGCAGGCCCTTGGCGAAGGAGCCACCGATCAACCCCAGGCCGACCACCACCAGGCGACCGATCATAGGCACAGCAGGTTGCAATGCAGTGACATCAACCACGAGCCAGAACCTTGGCCAACGCCTCCAGGAAGCGACTGTTTTCGGCCGGCAAGCCAATGGTGATACGCAGGTGGTTCGGCATGCCGTAGTTGGCCACCGGGCGCACGATCACGCCTTCGCGCAGCAGGCCCTGGAACACCGGCGCGGCGACTTGGCCGAGGTCCACACAAATAAAGTTGCCCTTGGAAGGAATCCAGCCCAGGCCCAGCTCACGGAAACCTTCCTGCAGCTGCAGCATGCCGCTTTCGTTGATGCGACGGCCCTCTTCGAGGTACTCGGCATCCTTGACCGCCGCACACGCCGCCGCCAACGCCAGGCTGTTGACGTTGAACGGCTGGCGCACACGGTTGAGCACATCGGCAACCACCGCGGTGGACAAGCCGTAACCCACGCGCAGCGATGCCAGGCCGTAGGCCTTGGAGAAGGTACGCGACACCAGCAGGTTCGGGTAAGCCGCCAGGAAGTCCAGGCCGTCCGGCAGGTCGCTGCCTTCGGCGTACTCGATGTAGGCTTCGTCCAGCACCACCAGCACGTGCTCGGGCACGTCCTGCAGGAAGTCGTTCAGCGCCTGGGCGTCGAACCAGGTGCCGGTCGGGTTGTTCGGGTTGGCGATAAACACCACGCGGGTTTGCGCGTCGATGGCCGCCAACATGGCCGGCAGGTCATGCCCCCAATCCTTGGCAGGAATGACGCGGGCGTCAGCCCCCACAGCCTGGGTCACGATCGGGTAGACGGCGAACGCGTGCTCGCTGAACACCGCATTCAGGCCTGGCGCCAGGTACGCACGGCCGACCAGCTCAAGAATGTCGTTGGAACCGTTGCCCAGGGTTACCTGGTTCGGTTCGACGCGGCAGTTCTCGGCCAGCAGCGACTTGAGGGCGAAGCCATTACCGTCCGGGTAGCGGGTCAGCTCAGTCAGTTCCTCACGAATCGCCGCCAATACTTTTGGGCTTGGGCCCAGCGGGTTTTCGTTACTGGCCAGTTTTACGATCTTCGACGGGTCCAGGTTCAACTCACGCGCCAGCTCGTCCACAGGCTTGCCTGGAACGTAAGGCGACAGTTGTTGCACGCCCGGCTGAGCCAGGGCGAGGAAGTTGCCACTCATGTTAAAGCCTCACAAAACCGCTTTCGGGTAAGAGCCCAGCACCTTGAGTGCCACGGCTTCTTGACTGATTTTCTCCAGCACCCCTTTGACCAGCGGGTCGCGGTGGTGGCCGATGAAGTCGATAAAGAACACATACGTCCATTTACCGCTGCGCGAAGGGCGAGTTTCGATTCGCGTCAGGTCAATCCCGTTATCGTGGAACGGCACCAGCAGCTCATGCAGCGCGCCGGGCTTGTTGCTCATGGAGACGATGATCGAAGTTTTGTCGTCGCCGGTCGGCGGCACTTCCTGGCTGCCGATCATCAAGAAGCGCGTGGAGTTATCCGGGCGGTCTTCGATTTTTTCGGCCAGGCGCGTCAGGCCATACAGGCCCGCAGCCATGTCACCGGCGATGGCCGCCGAATTCCACTCACCCTTGACCCGCTTGGCCGCTTCGGCGTTGCTGGACACCGCCACGCGCTCGACATTCGGGTAATGCGCGTCCAGCCACTTGCGGCACTGGGCCAGCGATTGGGCGTGGGAGTAGATACGGCTGATGCTGTCGGTCTTGGTGTTCTCGCCCACCAGCAGGTGGTGGTGGATACGCAGTTCGACTTCACCGCAGATCACCATGTCGTGCTCAAGGAAGCTGTCCAGCGTGTGGTTGACCGCGCCTTCGGTGGAGTTTTCCACCGGCACCACGCCAAAATTCACCGCACCGGCCGCCACTTCGCGGAACACTTCATCGATGGCCGCCATCGGTTTGCTGATCACCGCGTGGCCAAAATGCTTCATGGCCGCTGCCTGGGTGAAGGTGCCTTCCGGGCCGAGGTACGCCACCTTAAGTGGCTGCTCCAGCGCCAGGCACGACGACATGATTTCACGGAACAACCGCGCCATCTCTTCGTTGCCCAACGGGCCTTTGTTGCGCTCCATCACGCGCTTGAGCACCTGGGCTTCGCGCTCAGGCCGGTAGAACACCGGCACTTCGCCCTCAGCCAGGGACGCCATTTTCACGCGGGCGACTTCCTGGGCGCAGCGCGCACGTTCACTGATCAGCTCCAGGACTTTCTCGTCCAGGCTGTCGATGCGTACACGCAGGGCCTTGAGTTCTTGCTCAGACATTAGCCGTGTTCCTTTTCGAACTCTGCCATGTAGGCAACCAGCGCGTTGATCGCGTGGATGTCGACAGCGTTGTAGATGGAGGCGCGCATGCCACCGACCGAACGGTGGCCCTTGAGGTTCAGCAGGCCACGTGCGTCGGCACCGGCCAGGAATGGCTTGTCCAGGCGGTCATCGGCCAGGCGGAACGGCACGTTCATCCACGAGCGGTCGGTGAGGTTGATCGGGTTGCTGTACAGGCCGCTGGCGTCGATGAAGTCGTACAGGGTGCGCTTCTTCTCTTCGTTGAGCTTGCCCATGGCGGCCACACCGCCCTGCTCTTTCAGCCATTCAAACACCAGGCCCGACAGGTACCAGGCGAACGCCGGCGGCGTGTTGTACATCGAGCCATTATCGGCCGCGACCTTGTAGTTGAGCATGGTCGGGCACAGCGAACGCGCGCGGCCCAGCAGGTCTTCGCGGACGATGTTGACCAGGATGCCGCTCGGGCCGATGTTCTTCTGCGCACCGGCGTAGATCATGCCGTATTTGGACACATCGATCGGGCGCGAGAGGATGTCCGAAGACATGTCGCACACCAACGGCACGTCACCCACTTCCGGCACCCAGTCAAACTCCAGGCCGCCGATGGTTTCGTTGGCGACGTAGTGTACGTAGGCCGCGTCTTTGGACAGCTTCCACTCGTTCTGACCCGGAATGGCGAAGTAATCGTACGGCTTGGCGGTACCCGCCACGTTGACGTGACCGTAGCGCGAGGCCTCTTCAATCGCCTTCTGACCCCAGATACCCGTGTCGATATAGTCGGCAGTGCCGTCTTCCGGCAGCAGGTTCAGCGGAATCTGGGCGAACTGCTGGCTCGCGCCGCCTTGCAGGAACAGCACCTTGTAGTTGGAAGGGATGTCCAGCAAGTCGCGCAGATCCTGCTCGGCCTTGGTGGCGATGGACACAAACTCATCGCTGCGATGGCTCATTTCCATCACGGAGAGGCCTTTTCCATGCCAGTCGAGGAGTTCACCCTGCGCACGCTGCAGGACTGCTTCAGGAAGCGCCGCGGGACCGGCACAGAAGTTATAGGCTCTCTTGCTCACATCCAATCTCACTCTGATCTGGTTGGGGCTGCAATCATGTTCGGCAACGGCCTTGCGCTGGCGCGAGCCCTTGTGGGAGCTGGCTTGCCTGCGATACAGGCACCTCGGTAGTTGCAGTGATACCGCGGTGATGCTATCGCAGGCAAGCCAGCTCCCACAGGGATCGAAGCCAGACCAAGGACATGTGTTTCAAAGGGGACACAAACAACAAGGGGGCGAATCTTCATCCGCCCCCTGTGTGTCCGCTTATTCCTGCGGTTCTTCTTCGTCTGCGGCAGCATCGAGGGTTGGCTCGTCGACGTTGTCATCGCCGGTTGCGATCACCTCGCCATCGAACACCGCACCGTCTTCGCCTTCCAGCTCTTCGCCTTCGACTTCCGATGGCTCCTGAACGCGCTCCAGGCCTACCAGCGTTTCGTCGCTGGCCAGCTTGATCAGCGTCACGCCCTGGGTGTTACGGCCCAGGCTCGACACTTCAGCCACACGGGTACGCACCAGAGTGCCCTGGTCAGAAATCAGCATGATCTCCTCACCATCAAGCACCTGCACCGCGCCAACCAGACGGCCGTTGCGGTCGTTGCTGACCATGGCGATTACGCCCTGGCCGCCACGCTTGTACTCCGGGAACTCGCTGATGGCGGTCCGCTTGCCATAACCACGCGCCGAAGCGGTGAGGATCTGGCTGCCTTCTTCCGGGATCAGCATCGAAATCAGCTTCTGCCCTTCCGGCAGACGCATACCGCGCACACCGCGAGCGGTACGACCCATGGCGCGAACGTCGGATTCCTTGAAGCGTGTCACTTTGCCGCCATCGGAGAACAGCATGACTTCACGCTCGCCATCGGTGATGGCCGCAGAGATCAATACGTCGCCTTCGTCCAGCTCCAGGGCGATCAGGCCCACGCTGCGCTGGCGGCTGAAGGATTCCAGCGGGGTCTTCTTCACAGTACCCTTGGCGGTGGCCATGAAGATGAAGTGACCTTCGGTGTATTCCTCGACTGGCAGCATGGTGGTGATGTATTCATCACTGTCCAGCGGCAGCAGGTTGACCAACGGACGACCACGGGCAGCGCGGGAGGCTTCCGGAATCTCGTAGGTCTTGAGCCAGTACACCTTGCCTTTGCTGGAGAACAGCAACAGCGTGGTGTGGCTGTTGGCAACCAGCAGGTGAGCGATGTAGTCCTCATCCTTCACGCCGGTAGCCGATTTACCTTTACCGCCACGACGCTGAGCCTGGTACGCAGCCAATGGCTGGGTCTTGGCGTAGCCACCGTGGGAAATGGTCACCACACGCTCTTCTTCCGGGATCATGTCACCCAGGGTCAGGTCGAGGCGCGCATCGAGGATTTCGGTGCGGCGCACGTCGCCGTATTCGGCACGGATCACTTCCAGTTCTTCGCGGATCACTTCCATCAGGCGCACAGCGCTGTTGAGGATGCGGATCAGCTCGCCGATCTGGTTGAGAATCTCCTGGTACTCGGCCAGCAGTTTCTCGTGCTCCAGGCCGGTCAGACGGTGCAAACGCAGTTCCAGAATGGCCTGGGCCTGTTCCGGCGACAGGAAGTACTTGCCGTCGCGCAGGCCGTATTGCGGGTCCAGGGTTTCCGGACGGCACGAATCGGCACCGGCACGTTCAACCATCGCCACGACGGCGCTGGATTCCCACGGCATCTTGATCAGCGCTTCCTTGGCTTCCGACGGCGTCGGCGAAGCCTTGATCAGCGCGATCACCGGGTCGATGTTCGACAGCGCTACCGCCTGGCCTTCCAGGATGTGGCCGCGCTCGCGGGCCTTGCGCAGTTCGAACACGGTGCGGCGGGTGACCACTTCGCGGCGGTGACGCACGAAGGCTTCGAGCAGGTCCTTGAGGTTCAGGATGCGCGGGCGGCCGTCGATCAAGGCCACTACGTTGATACCAAACACGCTTTGCAGCTGGGTCTGGGCGTAGAGGTTGTTGAGGATCACCTCAGGCACTTCGCCACGACGCAGCTCGATCACCACGCGCATACCGTCTTTGTCAGACTCGTCGCGCAGTTCGGTGATGCCTTCGAGCTTCTTCTCTTTAACCAGCTCGGCGATCTTCTCGATCAAACGCGCCTTGTTCAGCTGGTACGGGAGTTCGGTAATGACGATCTGCTGGCGGCCACCGACCTTGTCGATGTCTTCGATCATCGAGCGGGCGCGCATATAAATGCGGCCACGGCCGGTACGATAGGCTTCGATGATGCCGGCACGGCCGTTGATGATCGCGGCAGTCGGGAAGTCCGGACCGGGGATGTATTGCATCAGCTCATCGACGGTCAGCTCAGGGTTGTCGATGAGGGCCAGGCAACCGTCGATGACTTCACCGAGGTTGTGCGGCGGGATGTTGGTGGCCATGCCCACGGCAATACCGCTGGAGCCGTTGACCAGCAAGTTGGGAATACGGGTTGGCATGACGGCCGGGATCATTTCGGTGCCGTCGTAGTTCGGCACCCAGTCCACGGTTTCTTTATGCAGGTCAGCCAGCAGCTCGTGCGCCAGCTTGGTCATGCGTACTTCGGTGTATCGCATGGCCGCAGCGTTGTCGCCGTCGACCGAACCGAAGTTGCCCTGGCCGTCTACCAGCAGGTAGCGCAGGGAAAACGGCTGGGCCATCCGAACGATGGTGTCGTACACCGCAGTGTCGCCGTGAGGGTGATACTTACCGATCACGTCACCGACAACACGGGCAGATTTCTTGTACGGCTTGTTCCAGTCGTTACCCAGCTCGCTCATCGCGAACAGCACACGCCGGTGCACGGGCTTCAAGCCATCGCGCGCATCAGGCAGTGCCCGACCGACAATTACGCTCATTGCGTAGTCGAGGTAGGACTGTTTCAGCTCGTCTTCGATATTGACCGGGAGGATTTCTTTGGCCAGTTCGCCCATGAGAAGCCTGATTCCTTTTTCGGGTGAAACCTCGTCACATCCATATGGGACGAACGAAGCTCGCCGTTGCTGGCAGAGTGCCTGACAACGACTTACGACAAATCAACGAGTTATGACACGGATCTGCACGTTATGGGCAACCCCTCGGGGCGGCCCTGGAAACCGCCGGATGTTATCACAATCGCCGCCACGCACCTATCCCCCTGATGCGCATGGAGGCTAGTAATTTGACGGATGACAGGCTTGAGAGGGACGAGAGAGGCTCAGAGCGGGGTGGGTGCTGTTTTTTGAGGCTGGATCCAAGGGTTTTATTGACTTACAGGGCCAATCGCGGGCAAGCCCGCTCCCACATGTTGGCCTGCGAGCACCGTAAGTGTGGGAGCTGGCTTGCCTGCGATAGCGATCCAACAGCCACCAAAGCCCTCAATGCAGGCGCTTACGGCACATCAACTTGGCCAGCTTGGCAGTATCGGGCCGTTCGACAATGCCTTTTTCGGTCACGATCACATCAATCAGGTCCGCCGGCGTCACATCGAAGACAGGATTAAACGCCGCAACCTCCAACCGCTGCCCGCCCACCTCAAGCAACTCCGCGGCATCACGCTCTTCCAGGCTGACATCATCACCGGTGGCCATCATCAAATCGAGCGTCGAACTGGGCGCCACCACCATAAAACGCACGCCGTGGTGCATGGCACACACCGCCAATTGATAAGTGCCGATCGGGCCGATCACATCACCATTGGCCGCAATGCAGTCGGCGCCGACCACGACCCAGGTCACGCCCTTGGTCTTGAGGATATGCGCCCCCGCCGAGTCGGCATTGACCGTGGCCGGGATACCCTCGCCCGCCAACTCCCAGGCCGTCAGCCGCGAACCTTGCAGCCACGGGCGGGTTTCGTTGACATAGACATGTTCGACCAAACCCTCGAGGAACGCTGCGCGGATTACCCCAAGGGCCGTGCCCACGCCGCCAGTGGCCAGGGCGCCCGCATTGCCATGGGTGAGGATCGCCTGGGCGTTGCCCTGGTGCTTGCGGATGCGTTCGAGGCCCAATTGGGCCATGACCAGGTTGGCTTCGCGGTCGCTTTCATGGATCGCAATGGCTTCGGCTTCCAGCACCGCCAGCGGGTCGGCGTGTTTTTTGACCCGATCCAGGCGGTCACGCATGCGCTTCAAGGCCCAGAACAGGTTAGCGGCGGTCGGACGGCTATCGGCCAGCAATGCATAGTCTTCTTCCCATGCCGCCTGCCAGTCACCGCCTTCGGCGATCCGCTCGCGGGCGGCCAGCACCAGGCCGTAGGCAGCACTGATGCCGATAGCCGGCGCGCCACGCACAGTCATGCTGCGAATGGCTTGGGCGACTTCAGCCGCCGTGGTGCAGGCCACCCAGGTTTCCCGCGAGGGCAAGGCACGCTGATCGAGCAGGTGCAGTGCGCCATCACGCCAATCGATGGCCTTCACTTTCTCTGCAGCTAACAGTCGGTCGCGCATCCCTTACCCCGCACTCATGAACAAAAGCCGCCGATTATAGCGATCCGCCAGCCAGGACGCTCGGGTATACTTCGCCCTTCTTTTATAGCTGCCTGGGAAGAAGCCTGCGATGACCTCCACTGCCGCCCCGCTCGACTTATTGCTGCTGCCAACCTGGCTGGTACCTGTCGAACCCGCTGGCGTGGTGCTCAAGGAGCACGGCCTGGGCATCCGTGACGGGCGCATTGCGTTTATCGGGCCACGGGCGGCGGCCTTGAAGCTGACAGCCAGCGAAGTGCGCGAGCTGCCGGGCATGCTGCTCAGCCCCGGTTTGATCAACGCCCACGGCCACGCGGCGATGAGCCTGTTTCGCGGCCTGGCCGACGATCTGCCGCTGATGACCTGGCTGGAAAAACACATCTGGCCCGCCGAAGCCAAATGGGTCGATGAAGCTTTCGTGCGCGACGGCACCGACCTGGCCATCGCCGAACAGCTCAAGGGCGGCATCACCTGCTTCTCGGACATGTACTTCTACCCCAAGGTCGCCAGCGACTGCGTACATAACAGCGGCATGCGCGCGCAGATCGCGCTGCCGATCCTCGACTTCCCGATCCCAGGCGCCAGCAGCGCTGATGAGGCGATTCGCCAGGGCGTGGAGCTGTTCGGCGACCTCAAGCACCACCCGCGTATCAAGATCACCTTCGGCCCTCACGCGCCTTACACCGTGAGCGATGAGAACCTGGAAAAAATCCGCGTGATCGCCGAAGAACTGGACGCCGCCATCCATATGCATGTGCACGAAACCGCCTTCGAAGTGCAACAAGCCGTGGACAAGACCGGCGAACGCCCACTGGCGCGCCTGGGCCGTCTGGGCCTGCTCGGCCCACGCTTCCAGGCCGTTCATATGACCCAAATCAGCGAGGGCGACCTGGCTTTGCTGGTAGAAAGCAACACCAGCGTCATCCATTGCCCGGAATCGAACCTGAAACTGGCCAGCGGCTTTTGCCCGGTAGAGCGTCTGTGGCAGGCTGGCGTGAACGTGGCCATCGGCACCGACGGCGCGGCCAGCAACAATGACCTCGACCTGTTGGGCGAAACCCGCACGGCGGCGATGCTGGCCAAGGCTGTCGCGGGCTCGGCCACTGCCCTGGACGCCCATCGCGCCCTGCGCATGGCTACGCTCAACGGGGCGCGCGCCATGGGCCTGGACAGCGAGATTGGCTCGCTCGAAGTCGGCAAGGCGGCGGATATCGTCGCATTCGATCTTTCGGGGCTGGCGCAACAACCGATCTACGACCCGGTCTCAACGCTTATATATGCCACCGGACGCGAGTGTGTGAAACACCTTTGGGTCGCCGGCAAGCAGTTGCTCGACGACCGGCGATTGACCCGCATGGATGAACAACAGTTGACCGCCACGGCCATCGCCTGGGGCCAACGGATCAGCGGGCACAGCGAATAACGAAGGTCTTGAACCGCGCCGTTCAGGACTGAATAACCGATTTATCAGATTTAGAGGATTCACCATGAGCAACGTCGACCACGCCGAAATCGCCAAGTTTGAAGCCCTGGCCCACCGCTGGTGGGACCGCGAAAGCGAGTTCAAACCCCTGCACGACATCAACCCGCTGCGCGTCAACTGGATTGACGAGCGCGTCAACCTGGCCGGCAAGAAGGTGCTGGACGTCGGTTGCGGCGGCGGCATCCTCAGCGAAGCCATGGCCCAGCGCGGCGCCACCGTGATGGGCATCGACATGGGCGAAGCGCCGCTGGCCGTGGCCCAACTGCACCAGCTGGAATCCGGCGTGAGCGTCGAATACCGCCAGATCACCGCCGAAGCCCTGGCCGAAGAGATGCCCGAGCAGTTCGACGTGGTTACTTGCCTTGAGATGCTCGAGCACGTGCCAGACCCGTCCTCGGTGATCCGCGCCTGCTTCCGTATGGTCAAGCCGGGCGGCCAGGTGTTCTTCTCCACCATCAACCGCAACCCCAAGGCCTACCTGTTCGCGATCATCGGCGCCGAATACATCATGAAGCTGCTGCCGCGTGGCACCCACGACTTCAAGAAATTCATCCGCCCAAGCGAGCTGGGCGCCTGGAGCCGTCAGGCCGGGCTGACCGTCAAGGACATCATCGGCCTGACCTACAACCCGCTGACCAAGCACTACAAGCTGGCGAGCGACGTGGACGTCAACTACATGATCCAGACCCTGCGCGAGGAGTAAGCCTGTGAAGTTGCGAGCAGTTCTCTTCGACATGGACGGCACCTTGCTGGACACCGCGCCGGACTTTATCGCGATCTGCCAGGCCATGCGCACCGACCGCGGCCTGGAGCCGATCAACCCCCAGCACATCCGCGATGAAATTTCCGGCGGGGCACGGGCGATGGTCGCCGTGACCTTCTCGATGGACCCCGAATCGCCTGGCTTTGAAGCGTTGCGCCTGGAGTTCCTGGAGCGCTATCTCAAGGGCTGCGCAATCCACAGCAAACTGTTCGACGGCATGGCCGAGTTACTGGAAGACATCGAGAAATCCAAACTGGTCTGGGGCGTGGTCACCAACAAACCGTTGCGCTTTGCCGAACCGATCATGCAGCAACTGGGCCTGGCCGAGCGTTCGGCACTGCTGATCTGCCCGGACCACGTGAAGAACAGCAAGCCCGACCCCGAGCCGCTGATCCTGGCGTGCAAGATGCTCGACCTGGACCCGGCCAGCGTGTTGTTCGTGGGCGATGACCTGCGCGATATCGAGTCTGGCCGCGACGCTGGCACCCGCACTGCGGCGGTCACCTTCGGCTACATCCACCCGGACGACAACCCACGCAACTGGGGCGCCGACGTGGTAGTGGACCACCCGCTGGAGCTGCGCAAGGTGCTGGATAACGCGCTGTGCAGTTGCTGATTGTTCGAGATACCCACTAGCACTGAGATCACTGTGGGAGCTGGCTTGCCTGCGATAGCGGCCTGCCAGCTAGCACTTGCGGTGACTGATACTCCGCCATCGCAGGCAAGCCAGCTCCCACATGAAATGGATTCCACTTCAAGGCCTGTTTCAGCTTGAATTCTGTCGAGGTTTTTTATGTTTGATTACTCCGCACGTCCAGAACTGCTCAAAGACCGGGTGATCCTGGTGACCGGTGCCGGTCGCGGGATCGGCGCGGCGGCGGCAAAAACCTATGCCGCCCATGGCGCTACCGTGCTGTTGCTGGGCAAGACCGAAGCCAACCTGGCCCAGGTGTATGACGAGATCGAAGCGGCCGGCCAGCCGCAGCCGGTGGTGATCCCGTTCAACCTGGAAACCGCCCTGCCCCATCAATACGATGAGCTGGCAGCGATGATCGAAAAAGAATTCGGTCGCCTCGACGGCCTGCTGCACAACGCCTCGATCATTGGCCCACGCACGCCGATCGAGCAGTTGTCCGGTGAGAATTTCATGCGCGTGATGCACGTAAACGTCAACGCGATGTTCATGCTGACCAGCACATTATTGCCACTGCTCAAGCTGTCCCAGGATGCGTCGGTGGTGTTCACCTCCAGCAGCGTCGGGCGCAAGGGCCGGGCGTACTGGGGCGCTTATGGGGTGTCGAAGTTTGCCACCGAAGGCTTGATGCAAACCCTGGCAGACGAGCTGGAAGATGTGGCATCGGTACGCTCCAACAGCATCAACCCGGGCGGCACACGCACCAGCATGCGTGCCCAGGCGTATCCGGGCGAAAACCCGATGGAAAGGCCTGCACCGGAAGACATCATGCCGGTGTACCTGTACCTGATGGGGCCGGACAGTGCCGGGATCAATGGGCAGGCGTTTGATGCGCAGTAAGCCCTGACACTGTTCACCTGAAACAACAGGGAACCCAATGTGGAACTGGGTTCATGTGGGAGCTGGCTTGTGTGGGAGCTGGCTTGCCTGCGATGCGGGCAACTCGGTCTATCTGTTAAACCGAGTTGATACCATCGCAGGCAAGCCAGCTCCCACATTTGCTTAGCGGTGACCGTTAGTTCTTCACCACTTCCTCAAGGGTAAAACGCCCCAGCGGGTTCTGCAGGAAGTTGCTCACGTTCTTGCGTGAGATGTTGATGTACGGGCTGTAGTACAGGTCAATCCAGTTCACATCCTGCTTCGCCAGCTTCTGCAACTCCACATACATCTGCTCACGCTTGGCCGGGTCGGCCTCGATCCGCGCCTGCGCTACCAGTTCCTTGACCTTGTCGTTCTTGTAGCGGGTCATGTAGTTCTGGTTGGTGTCATGGCCGAGCACGAAAGTGGTCTTCTGGTCCGGGTCGAGGATGTCGTTGGTCCAGTACATCACCGAAATATCGTACTCACCGTCCACCAGCATCTGCCAGCTTTGGGTCGGGTCGACCTTTTGCAGGTTGGCGGTCACGCCGACCTTGGCCAACTGGTCCTTGATGATCACCGCAATCTGCTCGTCAGCTTCGTTGCCGGCGTTGACCACGTAGTTGAGTTTCAAGTCCTTGGCACCAGCCTCTTCCAGCAGTTTCTTGGCGGCGGCTGGGTCATACGGGCGTTGCAGGTTGTTGGCGTAGTGGTACAACGAGCCTTTGGGGATGTAGGAATAGGCCACGGTGCCTTGGCCGTACGTGGCGCTCTTGACCAGCGACTGCTTGTCGATGGCCATGTCCAGCGCCTCGCGCACCTGCGGCTTGGCCAGCAGGCCGTGGGCGTGGTTGATCAGCAGGTGATCTTCGCGGGTCGACGGGTCGGCATGGATCACCACGCTTTTGTCTTTCTTCAGCTCTTCCACGCGGGAGAACGGCACGAAGATCGCCGTGTCCAGCTCGTTGTTCTGCACCATGCGCATGCGCGTGTTGTCGTCGGTGACCGAGACCCACTCCACGCCATCCAGGCTCACGTTCCTGGCCTGCCAGAAGTTCGGGTTCTTTTTGAGGATCACGCGGTCGCCCTTGCGCCACTCCTCCACGGTAAACGCGCCGGAGGTCACTGGGTTTTCCGAGTAGGCGTCTTCGCCCATCGTGGTCATGGCTTTTTGCGACAGGATCGATACCGTCGGCGAGGCCAGTTGCGAGAGGAAGGCCACAGCCGGGGTTTTCAGCGTGACCACCAGGGTCTGCGGGTCGCTGGCCTTGGCCGTGCTGATCAGGCTGAACGGATCTGCCCACAGCGACGCCTTGTTGTCGCGGATGCGCAACAGGCTGAACGCCGCGTCATCGGCGGTGATCGCCGAGCCATCAGAGAACTTGGCGTCACGCAGCTTGAAGGTGTAGGTCAGGCCGTCCTTGGAAATCTCCCAGCTTTCGGCCAGGCCCGGTTCCATCTTGGTGCCCAGGTTATCCACGCGCACCAAGGTGTCGTAGACGTTGGCGAACACCCACGTATCGCGGTTCTGTGCGCTTTTGATCGGGTCGAACGTGGTGCTGTCTTCACGGCAGCCGATGGTCAGCACGCCGGCGGCGTGGGCCAGCCCGGCAGTGAGGGACCAGGCGGTCAGTGTCGCGGCGGCGAGCAACTTCAAGTGGCGCGATTGCATGTCATAACTCCTTGTTCATGAATGGCAGAAGTGGGTCAAAACAGAGGTTCTTCAAGCACGCAACTGTACCGATGCTCGTGCAGGTAATGGGTCGGCGGCAACACCACGGAACACATCGTCCGGGCATGCCGGCAGCGCGGGTGAAAGGCGCAGCCGGTGGGCAACTTCAGCGGGCTCGGGGGCTCACCGGGCAACGGTTCTGCGGGCAACGGCCGGTGCGGATCGATCTCGGGAATCGCCTCGATCAACGCCGCCGTATACGGATGGCGTGGCGCAGTAAACACTGATTCCACTGGCCCTTCTTCGACGATTTTGCCCAGGTACATCACCGCCACGCGGTCGCACAGGCGCCGCACGATGGCCAGGTCATGGGCGATAAACAGAATCGCCAGGTTCATGCGCTGTTGCAGCTCCAGCAACAGGTTGATGATCTGGCCCTGAATCGACACATCCAGTGCCGCCACGCATTCATCGGCAATGATCAGACGCGGCTCCACCGCCAGGGCGCGGGCGATGCCGACGCGCTGGCACTGGCCACCGCTGAGGGAGCCGGGTTTACGGCTGGCGAGTTCAGGGCGCAGGCCCACCAGGTCAAGCAGCTCGACCACGCGAGCCGGTATCTGCTCCGGGGCGACCTTGCGCTGCACCCGCAGCACTTCGGCAAGGGTTTCGCCAATGCTGTGTCGCGGGTTCAGGGCAGCGTAGGGGTCCTGGAAAATCATTGCGGTTTCATGCCGCAGGCGGGCGATGTCGATAGCACTGCCCCGGGCCATGTCGACGCCATCGAACAACACCTGCCCGGCGCTGATCGGGGTGAGGTGCAGAATTGCCCGCCCCAGCGTGCTTTTGCCACTGCCGGACTCGCCCACCAACCCCAGGGTTTCACCTGCGGCCAGGTTGAGCGACACACCATTGACCGCCCTCACCCACTGTTTATTAAGGCCCAACACACCCGTGCCGGACGCGGCAAACCGCACCTCCAGGTCCTTGATCTGCAACAGGCTCATGGGCGCTCTCCCAGCGGATAGTGGCAGGCTACGCGCGCACCTTCGGGCAGCACCTCAGTGCAAAACGCCGCCACTTGCGGGCAGCGCGGGTTGAAGCGGCAACCGTCGGGCAAGGCATCCAGTAACGGCGGCTGGCCAGGGATGGTGCGCAGCAAGGCGTGGCCGCTGCTGTGGGCGGGTTGGCAATCGATAAGGCCAGCGGTGTACGGGTGTTGTGGATGGGCCAGCACGTCGTATTTGCTCGCGTGCTCGCACAGGCGTCCGGCGTACATCACCGCGATGGAATCACAGGTCTGCGCCACCACGCCCAGGTCATGGGTGATCATGATGATCGCCAGGCCACGCTGGTCTCGCAGCTCCAGCAGCAGGCGCAGGATCTGCGCCTGCACCGTCACATCCAGCGCGGTGGTCGGCTCGTCGGCAATCAGCACTTGCGGGTTGCAGCCCAGGGCCACGGCGATCATCGCGCGCTGGCGCATGCCGCCGGAGAACTCATGGGGGTAGTTGTCGACCCGCGCCTTGGGATCGGGAATACCGACCTGGCGCAGCACCTCGATGGCTTGCAGGCGCGCGTCTTTTTTCGACGCACCCTGATGCAAACGGATGCCTTCGGCGATCTGCTCGCCGATGCGCATCAACGGGTCAAGGTGACTGCTGGGGTTCTGGAAAATCATGCCCAGTTGCCCACCGCGCACGGCGCGCATGCCAGCCTCATCGAGTTGCAACAGGTCGCGACCGGCCAGGCGCACAGCGCCGCCTTGCACCCGCAGGTTGGGCGACGGCAACAGGCGCATCAGGCCGCGACAGGCCAGGGTTTTGCCCGAGCCGCTTTCACCCACCAGGCCGAGGATTTCACCTTCGGCCAAATCAAAGGACACACGATCAACCAGCGTGACCTCTCGCCCACCATTGTTGGCGATCACGCTGAGGTCCTGCACGTGAAGCAGGCTCATGAACGATCCCCCAATACTTGCGCCACACCATCGGCGAGCAGGCTGAAACCCATGGCCAGGGTCACAATGGCCAGGCCCGGGAAGGTGCAAAGCCACCAGGCGGTGGTGATAAACGCCTGCCCTTCGGCGACCATCGTGCCCCACTCCGCCGTCGGCGGTTGCACGCCCAGGCCCAGGTAGCTCACGGCGGCGCCGTTGAGCAGCACCAGCACGGCGTCGGACATCGAAAACACAATCGAGCCAAACATCGCGTTGGGCAATAAGTGCCGGAACAGAATGCGCCCATGGCCAAAGCCCAGGCTCTTGGCGGCCAGGGCGAAGTCGCTTTCCTTGAGCACCAGGATCTGCGAGCGGATCAACCGCGCATACGACACCCAGCCCACCAACGCCATGGCGATATAAAAACTCTGCAAGCCCGGCCCGAGGATGGCCATGATCGCCAGCATCAACACCAGGAACGGGAACGCCAGCACCACGTCGATCACGCGCATGCACACGCTGTCGAAGCGCCCGCCGATGTAGCCGGAAACAGCGCCGATAAAAGTGCCGATCAGGAACGGGAAGATCACGCCGATAACGGCCAGTTGCAGGTCAATCCGCGCGCCCCATATCACCCTCGAAAGGATGTCTCTGCCGTAGTTATCCGTGCCAAATGGGTGGGCAAGGCTGGGCGCCAGCAAACTCAGATCGGTGTTCTGCGCAATCGGGTCATACGGCGCGAGCCACGGCGCGAACAACGCCAGGGCCAACCACATAAACAAGATCAACAGCCCCCACGCAGCGGTCAGCCGGCCGTTGCGAAAACCAAACCGCAGGCGCAAACGCCACGGCGCAATCAGTGGTCGGCTGCTCATTGCATCTTCACCCGTGGATCGAGGGCCACGGTCGCCACGTCCGCGACGAAGTTGACCACCACCGTCGCACACGCCAGCACCATCGCCACGCCCTGCACCACCATGTAGTCGCGGGTAAAAATACCGCGCACCAATAATTGGCCGATGCCGGGAATCGCGAACAGGCTTTCGATCACCACCGTGCCGCTGATCAGCCAGCCGATATTCACCGCCAGCAGGTTAACCGCCGGCACCAGGGAGTTGGGTAACACATGCCGACGAAACACCGCCGCCTCCGATAACCCGCGTGCGCGGGCAGCGGTGACATGGTCAGCCTGCAACTCCATCAGCATGCTCGCCCGCAGGTTGCGCACCAGCACCGCCGCCAGCGCCAGCGCAATGGTCAAGCACGGCAGGACCATGTGGTGGGCTTTATCTGTAAACGTGCGACCGTAGCCCGATACCGGGAACAACCCCCACTTCACACTCAGCAACAGAATCAGCATCAAGCCCAGCCAGAAGGCCGGCATGCCCAGGCCGACCGTGGTGAACACGCGGATCAGGTTATCCGCCCAACCGCCTTTGTTGCGCGCCGCCACGGTAGCCAGCGGCACCGCGATCAACAGCGCCAGCAGCACACTGCCGAGCACCAGCACCAGCGTCGGCTCGATGCGGGTGACGATCAGTTTCAACGCGTCGACCTTATAGAGCAGTGACTGGCCGAGATCGCCCTTGAGCAGGTTCTTGAGGAAGTAGAAATATTGCAGCCACAAGGGCTGGTCCAGGCCGTATTGGGCGCGGATTTTCAGCAGCGCGTCCGGCGTGCTGCGCGAGCCCAGCAAGGCGCGCGCCGGGTCGCCGGGGATCGAGCGCACCAGCACAAAGGTGATCAGGCTGATGCCAAACAACACCGGCAGCAATTGCAGCGGCCGGGACAGCACAAAACGGTAACGCGCAAGATTCATCCGTCAGCCTCGGTGGCGAGCGAGGAAGTCCAGCAGCACCGGGAAGTACGCGTGGGGTTCCTCATAAAACGGCATATGGCTGCTGTTGGGGAATACATGCAACTCGGCGTGTGTGGCGGCGAGTTTCATGCGATGGGCGCAAGCGGGTGTCAGTTCGTCGTGCTGGCCGGTGGTGATCAGGATCGGCATCTTGAAATCGGCCATCTCCGGGATGCGGTTCCAGTCCTTGAGGTTGCCGATATAGAGGAACTCGTTGGGGCCTTGCATGGTTTCGTAAGGCCCCATGTTCCAGTCGCCCAGGGAGCGCTTGACCGGCTCCGGCCATTCGTCCAGACGGCAGACGTGGCGGTAGTTGAGCAAGGTGATAGCGGCCTGATACTGCGGATGATCGAGTGTGCCCATGGCTTCATGGCGCTGCATCATGGCCACGGTTTCGCTGCCGAGGGCACCGCGCAGGCGTTCGAGCTCCTGGGACAGGTGCGGAATATCGCCGACGGTGTTTTCCAGGATCAGGCTTTTCAGGGCGTCGGGATAGTGGATGGCGTACTCGATGCCCAACCAGCCGCCCCACGAATGCCCAAGCAGATGCACGCGGCCCAGGCCCAGTGCCTGGCGCACGGTTTCGACTTCTTCGACATAACGGCCAATTTCCCACAGGGAAACATCTGATGGTCTGGCTGATGCGCCCGTGCCAAGCTGATCGAATGCAACCACTCGCAGGTTATGCTCTTTGAGCCAGCCATGGGCGTCGCGCAAGTAGTCACACGGCAGGCCCGGGCCGCCGTTGAGACACAAGAGCACCTCATCGCCGTCGCCAAAGCTGTAGGCCACGAGGTTATGGCCATCGACCTGCACGTTGTATTGCTGGTCGGGGGCAATTTCACGCCACATGCATACATTCCTTGTGTTGTATCGGCCTGGCAGGTAGCGGCCGTTTACAGGGCCAACACTACCGAGGATGCCGCGCGTCCATAACCTAGTAGTTCTTATAGGTTTGGCCTGGCAGTCCTTCGCCGGGGCGTGGCATTCTACTTGCCGCAAGTCGAGATTCAAATGAATTCGGGAGCAGAACGGATGCTGTCCAAACTTACTGCCTTCAACAACCGCCTCATGCCCGGCAGGAGCCTGGTTGAACAGGTGGACAACACGTTTGTCCTCGCCCAGCAGTTGGGCTTTGATGCGTTGGTGTATGACTACACGCCGGTGCCCATCGACCAGGACGGTTCGCTGATCACGCCTTCGGTGCTGGAGTCGCGCAACACGCCGTCGGACTGGCACGCGTTATGGTGCAGCGAAGGGTTTTACCAGATCGACCCGGTGCAGCACCTGGCCTTGAGCACGGTGTCGCCGTTCGTGTGGTCCTATGAGGCCAAAGCCGACACTGCGCTGCAAAAGATCATCGACCCGTGCCATGCGCCCGTGTCCTCTTATTTGCATGAACGCCAACTGACCTGCGGCGTCACCGTGCCGATCCACCTGCCGCGTGGCGGCTTCGCGTCGCTGACCGGCCTGCGCACCGGCAAGGCCAGCACGGTGCTGGAAGATGCCCAGCAAACCTTGACGGACTTCAGCCTGATCACCCATGCCTTGCAGGAAGCAGCCTACCCGCTGCTGAGCAAAGAGCTACGCACCTACCCGCACATCCATCTGACCAAACGCGAGCGCGAGTGCCTTAAATGGGCGGCGGAGGGCCTGACCGCCGCCGAGATCGCCACGCAGTTAAGCCGCTCACTGGCGGTGGTCACCCTGCACCTGGCCTCGGCCATGCACAAACTGGGCGCCAAGAACCGCGTACAGGCGGTGGTGCGCGCGACCCATTACCGCCTGCTCGAAGATTGATCCGTCGGTAAAACCTAGCTGTTTTGCTAGTTACTTAAACGCTGCGTGCCGACTATCGTATTCCTGATCCTTTTTTTCAGAGCAGGGTACGAAATGGAATTCATCGAGAAAGTCCGCGAAGGCTACGCGGCCTTCGGCGCCTACCAGACCTGGTACCGCGTCACTGGCGACCTGGGCACCGGCCGCACGCCCTTGGTGATCCTCCATGGCGGCCCCGGTTGCACCCATGACTACGTAGACGCGTTCAAGGACGTCGCCGCCAGCGGCCATGCGGTGATTCACTACGATCAAATCGGCAATGGCCGCTCTACGCACTTGCCGGACAAGGACGCGTCGTTCTGGACCATCGACCTGTTCCTCGACGAGCTGAACAACCTGCTGGACCACCTGCAGATCAGTGACAACTACGCGATCCTGGGGCAATCCTGGGGCGGCATGCTCGGCAGCGAACACGCGATTTTGCAACCCAAGGGCCTGCGCGCGTTTATCCCGGCCAACTCGCCCACCTGCATGCGCACCTGGGTCAGCGAAGCCAACCGCCTGCGCCAGCTGTTGCCCGAAGGCGTGCATCAAACCCTGCTCAAACACGAACAGGCCGGCACTTACCAAGACCCGGAATACCTTGCGGCGGCGCGGATCTTCTATGACCAGCATGTGTGCCGAGTAAACCCATGGCCGGAAGAAGTGGCGCGCACCTTTGCAGCGGTGGACGCCGACCCGACGGTGTACCACGCCATGAGCGGCCCGACCGAATTTCACATCATCGGCAGCTTGAAGGATTGGAGCGTGATCGGGCGCCTGTCGGCGATCAATGTGCCGACGCTGGTGATATCAGGACGCCACGACGAAGCCACGCCCTTTGTGGTCAAGCCGTTCCTGGATGAAATCACTGACGTGCGCTGGGCGTTGTTTGAAGACTCCAGCCACATGCCCCACGTGGAAGAACGCCAGGCGTGCATGGGGACTGTGGTGAAGTTTCTGGACGAGGCGTGTTCGCTGCCGCACCGAGCACTCAAGGCTGGCTGAGTTCAACTGTGGGAGCTGGCTTGCCTGCGATAGCGGTACATCAGTTACAGGTGCAGTGACTGGCTCGCCGCCATCGCAGGCAAGCCAGCTCCCACAGTTTTAGACCTCGGTGGTCTCAGGCTTTGCGGCCTTCCTTGGCACCTCAGCCACCACTGGAATCTCCTTCCCTTCAGCATCAAACAATTTACCGCCACTGAAGTAATCGCCATCGCGCAACGCCGCCACGTCGTGGAAGCACAAACTGCGCTCAGTCCCGGCCACAAACACCGACTGCTGGTCCGAGTTACCGGCGGTGAAGTGGTTGAACGCCAGGTTCAGCAGAATCGCCATGATCGCCGACGAACTGATGCCCGAATGGAAAATGGTCGCGAACCAGGTGGGGAAGTGATCATAAAAGTTCGGCGCTGCAATCGGGATCATGCCGAAACCGATGCTCGTTGCCACGATAATCAGGTTCATGTTGTTGCGGTAATCCACCTTGGACAGCGTGCGAATCCCGCTGGCCGCCACGGTGCCGAACAACACAATACCGGCGCCGCCAAGCACCGAAGTCGGCACAGCCGCAATCACCCGCCCCATAAAGGGCAGCAGGCCCAACACCACCAGAAATACACCGCCAGTGGCCACTACAAAGCGGCTTTTCACCCCCGTAACCGCCACCAGGCCGACGTTCTGGGCGAAGGCGCTTTGGGTGAATGAACCGAAGATCGGCGCAAACATGCTCGACAGCATATCGGCACGCAGGCCATTACCCAGGCGCTTGGAGTCGACTTTGGTGTCGATGATCTCGCCGACCGCGAGGATGTCCGCCGAGGTTTCCACCAACGTCACCATCACCACGATGCACATGGAAATGATCGCCGCCACATGGAAGGTCGGCATGCCGAAATGGAAAGGTGTCGGGAAGCCGAACATCGGCCCTTGGGCGACGCTGGAGAAGTCCGCCATGCCGAGGAATACCGCGATCACGGTGCCGATCACCATGGCCAACAGAATCGACAGGCGCGAGATGGTCGCGCTGCCGATCTTGCTCAGCAGCAACACCAGCACCAGGGTCAGTGCCGCCAGGCCGATGTTGGCCATGCTGCCAAAGTCCGCTGCGCGGCTATTGCCGCCCATGGCCCAGCGCGCTGCCACCGGCATCAGCGTCAGGCCGATGGTGGTGATCACGATGCCGGTGACCAGCGGCGGGAAGAACTTGGTGATCCGTGAGAATACCGGCGTGATCAATAAGCCGATAAACGACGCGGCCATCACCGCCCCCAGTATCGCCGGCACCCCGCCCGCGCCATCACTGCCGACAATCGCCACCATCGTTGCCACACCGGCAAACGACACGCCCTGCACCAGCGGCAACTGGCAGCCAAAAAACGGCAGGCCGAGGGTTTGCAGCAACGTGGCCAGGCCACCGGCAAACAGCGAGGCGGCGATCAGCAGGCCGATATCCGCCGGCGACAACCCGGCCGCCTGGCCGACGATCAACGGTACGGCAACGATGCCGCCATACATGGTGAGCACATGCTGCAGGCCGTAAGCCATGTTGGCCGCGACGCCGAGATTCTCGTCTTCTGGCCGCTGCGGTGACGCCTTCGGGATAGTCATGGTGAGGGGTTCTCTGTTTTTGTTGTGCGAACACTGTATGCAATGTTTGGACTGGATGTCCATAGAGTTGTATACAATCAATCGAACAAGATACCCTCCATCGGCGTTACAAAAACAATCCGGCCGTCATGAGCCAGAACGCCAAAGGACCTAGAACAATGAAAAAGGCATTACAGGGCGCCACCGTTGCATTGACCCTTCTCGGCGGTGGGGAGGCCGTCGCGCTGGAATGGATGAACAACAGCGTGGGGTTTCGCTACGGCCAGCACTTCACCAACCCCAACAACCCCGACGACTTCAGCAAGCGCATCTACAGCTTTACCCACGCCAGCGGCTACCAGTACGGCAGCAACTACCTGAACCTTGATGTGTTTTTGTCCGACAGCAGCGACCCACGCAAGGGCACCGACCACGGTGGCAGTGAGATCTACGCCGTGTACCGACACCAGCTGTACGCCTCACGGGTATTCGATGTGCCGCTGGGCACCGGCCTGGTCAAGGATTACGCCCTGACCCTGGGCTTCGACGCCAACCGCAACAACAACTTCGCCTCAGCTAAAAAACGCGCGCTGGTGATCGGCCCGACGTTGAAGTTCAACACCGTCGGCGTGCTGGATTTGAGCCTGATGTACTACAAGGAAAAGAACCACACCGGCATCCCCGGTGCGAAAGAGTCGAACCACACCTTCGACGACACCTACATGCTCAACCTGACCTGGATGCGCCCGTTCGACATCGCCAACCACGCGGCGAAGTTCCAGGGGTTTATCAATTACGTCGGGGAAAAGGGCGAGGACTACCACGGCCGCGACACCGCGCCGGAAACCCTGATGCGCACCGCGCTGATGGTGGCGGTGCGGCCAGGTAAAAGCGTCAAGCCTAACCTGTACCTGGGGGTGGGTTACGAGTACTGGCATAACAAGTTCGGGGTGGATGGTGGCATGGGTACTCGCACCTCCACGCCTACGCTGAATATGGAAGTGACGTTCTAACTGAAGAAACCCAATCAACTGTGGGAGCTGGCTTGTGTGGGAGCTGGCTTGCCTGCGATGCAGACAACTCGGTGCATCAGGTACACCCTGTTGATGCCATCGCAGGCAAGCCAGCTCCCACACTAGCCCTCCCCCACATTTTTGCTTGGGTTTCAGTTTTAGGCGCTTGCGAGTTCCGACTTATCGGCTTTCGGCCGCGCCAACAAGTAACCCAACACCGCCAGCGGCGCAGTCGCCAGCATCACAATCACGGTGATCAACAGCGGCTGGTCGATCAACGACGACACCAGCAGGCTGCTCAGAAAGCACAGGCCCAACTGCAGGGTGTTCTGCAGCGCCGCCGCCTTACCGGAATTTTCCGCAAAGGGCATCAACGCATTCGCCACCACGATGGGGTAACTCGCACCGTTGACCAACGCCATCAGGCAGAACGGAATCAACAAGGTGGTCAGGGTCGGCACGGTCAAGGTCGCAACCAGGTACAACGCGACCATGCTGATGCAATAGGCCACCAGCAACCACGGCAGCAGGGTTTTGCCCTGGTAATGCTGCAAGGCACTGCGACAGCTGTAACCGCCGACCAGAAAGGACAAGGTCGGCAACACGTAACTCAGGCCGATGTCATTCGGGCTGTAACCCATGTCGCCAAGGATGAACGGCGACGCGGTGAGCCAGGCAAAGAAGCTGGCCGAACAGGCGGCGAAGATCATCACATTGCCGGTAAATACGCGGGAGGTCAGCAACTGCCCGTAGCCAAGGCGCGAAGGTTCGCCCTCCTCGGCCAGACGTTTCGGCATTTTGCGCAGCAACAACGTCGGCAACAGCAACAGCACTGACACAACCAGCAACACCGCGAAAATTGCCTGCCAGCCAAAGTGGTTCAGCACCATCGCGCCCAACAGCGGCGCCAACGCCGGTGACAGCGACATCAACGGCATGATGCTGGCGAACACCCGGTGAGCCTTGTCGGCCGGGTAACGGTCAATCACCAGCGCCTGCCAACTCACAGCGGCGGAACACACGCCAATCGCCTGGATAAAACGCAACGCCAACAACTGCGGCGCCGTCTCGACCCAGAACATCCCGGCGCAGCCCAGCACAAACAGGCTCAGCCCGGCGAGCAGCACCGGCTTGCGCCCCAGGCGATCGGACAATGGCCCCCACAGCAACTGCCCGAGCGCAAAGCCGGCGAGGAAAATACTCAAGCTGGCGCCCACCGCGCCCGCACTGATCTGCAACTGCTCGCCCATGGCGCCAAACGCCGGCAAGTACATGTCCATGGCCAGATAACCGAGCATGCTCAGCCCCGCCAAATACCAGGTGAAACCAAAAGAATTTTTCATTGAAGCCTTGTGGATGCTGCCATCAAACTATTTGCTGACTGGCGCCCATTATGAAGCTGACAGGCTGTGTGTGAAGCGATAATAATTGGACACTTGAATCAAATATTTTGAAGGCAACCGCTATGTGGTCCGAATACTCCCTGGATGTAGTCGATGCCGTGGCACGCCATGGCAGCTTCAGCGCCGCTGCCCAGGAATTGCACCGAGTGCCGTCAGCCATCAGCTATACGGTGCGCCAGTTGGAGGAATGGTTGGCGGTGCCGCTGTTTGTGCGCCGCCATCGCGATGTGGAGCTGACCCCCGCCGGCCGTCTATTCATAGACGAAGCGCGCGGGGTGATGAAAAAAATGCTCGGTACCCGGCGTTTGTGCCAACAGGTGGCCAATGGCTGGAGCGGCCAGTTGAAGGTCGCGGTGGACTCCATCGTCAAACCCCAGCGCTGCCGGCAACTGGTGCTGGATTTTTATCGGCAATTCCCTGAGGTGGAATTGCTGCTCGAATACGAGGTGTACAACGGCGTGTGGGACGCCCTGGCCGATGAGCGCACCGACATTGTGATCGGTGCCACCAGCGCAGTGCCGGTGGCCAGCCGCTTCACGTTTCGGGACATGGGCCTGCTCAACTGGCTGTGTGTGGTCAGCGCCCAGCACCCGCTGGCAAGCGTCAACGGCTTGCTCAGTGACGACCAACTGCGCCCGTTCGCCTCGCTGTGCATGACCGACACCTCGCGCAACCTGCCCAAGCGTGACACCTGGACCCTGGATAACCAGCGCCGTTTGGTCGTGCCCAACTGGGCCTCGGCACTCGATTGCCTGCGCGATGGGCTGTGCGTGGGCATGGCGCCGGCTCATCAGGTATTGCCGTGGGTCGAGCGTGGCGACCTGGTGGCGCTGCAACTGAGCCGACCGTTTCCGGCCAGCCCGTCGTGTGTGGCGTGGGCGCAGGATAAGGTATCGCCGGCGATGAGTTGGTTATTGGAGTACCTGGGCGATACCGAAACCATGAACCAGGAATGGCTCAATGGCCCGGATCTCTGAATATCACGCCGATCCAATGTGGGAGCTGGCTTGCCTGCGATAGCGGACTGTCTGTGCCAACTACAGTGGCTGACACACCGCTATCGCAGGCAAGCCAGCTCCCACAGTTTGATCCGGTTTCAATCCAGGAGACGGGTGATGGCCCGCACAATCATCTCAACCTCCTTGGCATCCAGCGTCAGCGGCGGCAACAGGCGGATGATCTTGCCCCGCGTCACATTGATCAGCAGCCCATGCTCCTGGGCCGCACGCTGGGCCAGGTCACGGTAAGGCCTGGCCAACTCGATGCCGACCATCAAGCCCTGGCCGCGAATCGCCAGCACCTGCGGGTGCTCGCTCAACTCCACCCGCAACCGAGCCAGCAGGCGCTCGCCCTGTAGCGCGGCGTTGTGCAGCAAGCCTTGTTCCTCAATGATGTCCAACACCGTGCAACCCACGCGGCAGGCCAGCGGGTTACCGCCAAACGTGCTGCCGTGGCTGCCTGGCGTGAACAACTGGGCCACGGCGTCCCGGGCCAGGCAGGCACCGATGGGCACGCCGTTGCCGAGGCCTTTGGCCAGGGTTATCACGTCGGGCACGATGCCTTCGTGCTGGAACGCAAACCAGGCGCCAGTGCGGCCGATACCGGTCTGGATTTCATCGAGCATCATCAACCAGCCGTGGCGCGTGCAGTGATCGCGCAGCGCCTTCAGGTAACCGGGCGGCGCGGGCAGCACGCCGCTTTCACCCTGGATCGGCTCGAGCAAGACCGCCGCGATGCGCGTGCCGAATTGCTCGGTAATGGCCGCCAATGCGGCCAAGTCGCCAAAGCGCACCTTGAGAAAGTCCCCCGGCAGGCGCTGGAAACCCAGGCGCACCGAAGGCCCGTCACTGGCGGCCATGGTGCCCAGCGTACGCCCGTGAAACGCGTTCTCCATCACCACCACCAAAGGCTCTTCAATGCCTTTTTTCCAGCCATGCAACCGCGCCAGTTTCAGCGCGGTCTCGTTGGCTTCGGCGCCGGAGTTATTGAAGAACGCACGGTCCAGGCCGGATAACCGCGTCAGGCGCTCGGCCAGGCGCTGCTGCCAGTCGATGCTGTAGAGATTGGAGGTGTGCAGCAACAGGCCCGCCTGCTCGCTGATCGCCGTGACCAATTTGGGGTGGGAGTGCCCGACATTGGTTACCGCCACACCGGCCACGGCGTCGAGGTATTCACGGCCCTGCTGGTCCCACAGGCGCGTACCCAGGCCACGGGTAAAGCTTAGGGCCATGGGTTGATAGGTGGTCATCAGGCAGGCGGCGGTCATGGTGGCAGGCTCCAGTGCATCGTTGTGATGCTGCCAGTATCGTTAGCCACCTGAGCTGGATAAACTGCGCATTCCTGCAATGACTTTAAATCAGGGCTTGATAATGGATCTGTTCCAGTCGATGTCGGTGTACGTGAAAGTGGTCGAGGCCGGCAGCATGACCGCCGCCGCGCAGGAATGCGGGCTGTCGACCACCATGGTCGGTAACCACTTGCGCGCGCTGGAGCAACGGCTGGGGGTCAGCTTGCTGAAGCGCACCACGCGCAAACAGAGCCTCACCGAATTTGGCGGGCAGTATTACCAGCGTTGCCTGGAGGTGCTGGGGCTGGTGGCCGACTCTGAACTATTGGCAGAGCAGATCCACAGCGAAACGCCCAAAGGCAGCCTGCGCATCACCGCGCCACCGGTGTTCGGCACCGAACGCCTCACACCGGCCTTGAGCGAATTTGCCCAGCGCTACCCGCAGATCAATCTGTATGTCGAACTCAGCAATGAGCGCATGGATCTGGTCGACAGCGGCTTCGACGTTGCGATCCGCCTGGGCGAGTTGGAAACCTCAAGCCTGATCGCCAGGCCGATGCAGGCCTATACCCTGACGCTCTGTGCGTCACCGGCGTACCTGGCGCGACGTGGCATTCCGCAGACGCCCGACGACTTGCGCCAGCACGACTGCCTGGCGTTTGCCTACCCGGCGAACGATAACTGGCGAGACACCAGCAAACTGTGGCGCATGACCGGCGATGCAGGCGAAGTGGAGGTGCCGGTGGCCGGAGCATTGACCATCAACAGCTCCCAAGGCTTGCGCCAGGCAGCCGTGAACGGCATGGGCATCATCATGCTGGCCGATGCCCTGGTGCAGCCGGACCTGGAGAGCGGCAAGCTGGTGGCGTTGCTGACCACCTATCAACTGCCCAGCCGCCCCATGCACCTGCTCTACCGACAGGACCGCTACCGCCTGCCCAAGCTGCGCGCTTTTGTGGATTTCGCCATGGAAAAGTGGGCGCGCTAAAAGCTCACCCCCAACGCGCGCAAACGCGCGGCAGTGCGCTCGGCCGACACATGGTGAATGCCCTGCCAGCCGAGGGCTTCAGCGGCCTCGATATTGCCGGCAACGTCGTCGATAAACACCACTTCCCTGGCCTGGATATCCGGCAAGTGAGCGCGAACCTGATCAAGGCTCGCGTGATAGATCGCGGGGTCCGGCTTGATCAACTTCAACTCGCCAGACACGACGATATCGCGCAAGTGCTGCAGAAACGGGTAGTTGGCCCGTGCGTAAGGGAAGGTTTCAGCCGACCAATTGGTGAGCCCGAACAGCGGCATATCGGCCTTATGCAGCGCCTCAAGAATGGCCACGCCATCGGGCAACGCGCCACGCAGCATTTCGTGCCAACGGTCGTAATAGGCCTGGATCAGGGGTTCGTGCTGCGGGTATTGCTCGATAAGGTGGCGGGTGCCTTCGGCCAGGCTGCGGCCGGCGTCTTGCTCGGTGTTCCAGGCTTGGGTGCAGATGGTGTCGAGAAAGTGTTGCCGTTCGGCGTCGTCGGCAATCAGCTTGCGGTAAAGGTGCTGCGGGTTCCAATCGAAGAGGACACCGCCAAAATCAAAAACTACTGCACGAATCGTCATCAGATCCTCCGTTAGCGTGGCTTGATAGCGCAAGGAGTCTGGCAGATTGTGAGGAAGGGTGGGAGCACGAGGGAATGTAGGAGGGTTCTGAATTAACCCAAGGCAAATGTGGGAGCTGGCTTGTGTGGGAGCTGGCTTGCCTGCGATAGCATCGCCTCGGTGTAACTGATATACCGAGGTGACTGTATCGCAGGCAAGCCAGCTCCCACATAAGCCAGGCTCCCACATTTTTTGACCGTGTTTAGGCTTGGATAAGGCCCTTGATCTTCACAGTCGGATTCACATCAGCTTCATAGTCCACGCCGTCGATTTCAAACCCGAACAAACGCAGGAACTCCGCCTTGTAGCCGGCGAAATCGCTGATCTCGTTGACGTTGTCATCGGTCACCTGATTCCACAGTGCAGCCACGGCGTCCTGAACCTTCGGCTCCAGCTCAGCCAGGTCGGCGCGCAGGCGGCCGTCGGCGTCCAGCTTCGGCTCGCTGCCGTACAGGCTGTCTTTGAACAGGCCGTAAACCTGCTCGATGCAACCTTCGTGGGTGCCCTGCTCTTTCATCACTTTAAACAGCAGCGACAGGTACAGCGGCATGATCGGGATCGCGGAGCTTGCCTGGGTAACCACGGCCTTGAGCACCGACACACGGGCGTCGCCCTTCAGCGCAGCGAGGTTGTCGCGCAGGGTCAGGACTTTTTTGTCGAGGTCTTTCTTGGCTTCGCCGATGGAGCCGTTCCAGTAAATATCCTGGGTCAGCTTCTCGCCGAGGTAGGTGAACGCAGTGGTCTTGGCGCCTTCGGCCAACACGTCGGCGTCACGCAGGGCGTCGATCCACAGCTGCCAGTCTTCGCCGCCCATGACTTTCACGGTGCCGTCGATTTCTTCCTGGGTTGCAGGCTCAAGGGTGGTATCGACCACAACGCCTTTGTCGGTGTTGATACCGCGCAGGGTCACGGCCTTGCCGATCGGCTTGAGGGTGGAGGTGTGCACCACGCCTTGCGGGTCGGTACGGCGCGGCGCGGCCAGGCTGTAAACCACCAGGTCGATCTTGCCCAGGTCTTTCTTGATGGTTTCGATGGTCAGGCGCTTGATCTCGTCAGAGAACGCGTCGCCGTTGATGCTCTTGGCGTACAGGCCTTTTTCCACGGCAAACTTCTCGAACGCCGCGCTGTTGTACCAGCCGGCGGAGCTCAGCTTGCCTTCTTCGCCTTCTTTCTCAAAAAACACGCCCAGGGTGTCGGCGCCGCAGCCAAACGCAGCACTGATGCGCGCGGCCAGGCCATAACCGGTGGAAGCGCCGAGGACCAGCACCTTTTTTGGGCCGCCTTCGATGGCGCCATGCTGGGTTACGTAGTCGATCTGCTCTTTGACGTTCGCTTCACAGCCAACAGGGTGAGCGGTCACACAGATAAAGCCACGAACCCGCGGTTTGATGATCATAAAATTTCTGCCTCTTCCAAGGGGTCGACGGCCAGTGGTGGCCATTCAACTTCAATCGTACCGGTCTATGACGCGCGAAAAACCGAAGCGTCACGATAGACGCAAATCTTCTGTTTACAAAATCCAATCGGCAAAACAGCTGGCGCACAGCACCGCCTGGTTAAAAACTGTGTTCAACGTTCACAAATTCGCAATATTTAAAACGCCCGGCACCGTGATAACCCACTATCATGGCGGGATTGTTTCGCTTTGTTTCAGGTCCGGAGCCTCGCTTCATGAGTAAAAGTGCTGTGCAAAAAAAATTGGTCTCAGTCGCCTGGGTACTCGGCGTTCTGCTGTTCATCTATTGCTTCCCACGTACCAGCCTGGTGTTTCTGCTGCTGGTGCTGTTCTGCGGCATTTATGACTTTCTGCGCAACGGCCTGTACGACCGCGACACCATCAAGAAATACTTCGTTGGTAACGGCCGCAACACCTGGATATTGGCGCCGTTCAATACCCTGTTCGACCTGTTGAGCCTGCGCAACCGCCACGTCTACACCATGCGCGACCTGCCGCCCGCCTGGCGCGAAGACCTGCAACAAGTCATCGACGACGCCATGGCCAACAAGGACGAAATCATCAGCTACCTGGACGAGCGCATGGCCGAGAAAAAGCGCGGCATGTTGTTCTTCCAGTGGTACGGTCGCCCGATCGAAACCACCCTGGACATCCCGCAACTGCGCAAGAAACTGCCGTTTGTGAAGACCATCGGCGTCTCGGTGTTCAACGAAAACCGCTCCACGTCCTTCCACTTCGGCCCGCTGCGCATGATGTTCCGCGTGCTCTACAACATGGCGCCGGCGCCGCATCACGACGGTGTCTACATCCAGGTGGGCAAGCACAAGCACTACTGGCACGATGACCCGCTGTTCATCTTCGATGACACGCTGATGCATGCCTCCTTCAACAAAAACGACGCAAAGCGTTACTGCCTGTTCATTGACATCGTGCGGCCGACCTTGCTGCCCTCAGTGCTCAACGCCGTGATTTCGGGTTTTGCCGGGTTGGTGTTTACCCTGCGTCGGGTTTTCTACAAAAACTGGAAGCTGATTCAGTAAGTTCTGCGGCATGATGGTGTTGACGGCGTTTGCGCCCTGCCCTTCTGGCGGCCAAACTAACTGTCTAGTGCGACCGAGTTCGGCGCTCACCATTCTCCAGCCATCGCCGCCCCTGGCGGCTGCGATGGCTGTGCTTTCAAGGAATCAGAATGCCCCAACGTCAAGTCATCAATGCCTCCGTCAGCCCCAAGGGCAGCCTCGAAACCCTGTCCCAACGTGAAGTCCAGCAACTGAGTGAAGCCGGTTCCGGCAGCATCTACACGTTGTTCCGCCAGTGCGCCCTGGCCATCCTCAACACCGGCGCGCATATCGACAACGCCAAGACCATCCTCGACGCCTATAAAGACTTTGAAGTGCGTATCCACCAGCAAGACCGTGGCGTGCGCCTGGAACTGTTGAATGCGCCAGCCGACGCCTTCGTCGATGGCGAGATGATCGCCAGCACCCGCGAAATGCTCTTCAGCGCCCTGCGCGATATCGTCTACACCGAGAACGAGCTGGACAGCCAGCGCATCGACCTGAGCAACTCCCAGGGCATCACCGACTACGTGTTCCACCTGCTGCGCAACGCCCGTACATTGCGCCCGGGTGTCGAACCGAAAATCGTGGTGTGCTGGGGCGGGCACTCGATCAATACCGAAGAATACAAATACACCAAGAAAGTCGGCCACGAACTGGGCCTGCGCAGCCTTGACGTGTGCACCGGCTGCGGCCCCGGCGTGATGAAAGGCCCGATGAAAGGCGCGACCATTTCCCACGCCAAGCAACGCATTACCAACGGCCGTTACCTGGGCCTGACCGAGCCGGGCATCATCGCGGCCGAAGCACCGAACCCCATCGTTAACGAGCTGGTGATTCTGCCGGACATCGAAAAACGCCTGGAAGCCTTTGTGCGCGTGGGCCACGGCATCATCATCTTCCCGGGCGGCGCCGGCACGGCCGAAGAGTTCCTGTACCTGCTGGGCATCCTGATGCACCCGGATAACCGCGATGTACCGTTCCCGGTCATCCTCACCGGGCCGAAACAGGCCGCGCCGTACCTGCAACAACTGCACGCGTTCGTCGGCGCCACCCTCGGCGAAGCGGCGCAGGCGCACTACCAGATCATCATCGACGACCCGGCCGAAGTGGCCCGCCAGATGACCGTCGGGCTCAAGGCCGTGAAGCAATTCCGCCGCGAGCGCAACGACGCGTTCCACTTCAACTGGCTGCTGAAGATCGACGAAGGCTTCCAGCGCCCGTTCGACCCCACCCACGAAAACATGGCCAGCCTGCAACTGAGCCATGCGCTGCCGCCCCATGAGCTGGCGGCCAACCTGCGCCGCGCGTTCTCGGGGATTGTGGCCGGTAACGTCAAGGACAAGGGTATTCGCCTGATCGAGCAGCATGGCCCGTATGAGATTCACGGTGACCCGGCGATCATGAAGCCCTTGGACGAGCTGTTGCAGGCATTTGTCGCCCAGCACCGCATGAAGTTGCCGGGCGGCGCAGCCTATGTGCCGTGCTATCGCGTGGTGCAGTAACTAGCGCTGCACCGCCACGCATTTGATTTCCACCAATAGGCCGGGGTGTGCCAGTTCGGACACCCCGATCGTGGTCCAGGCGCAATGCCCGCGCGGGAACAGGCGGTTTTTCACCTCCCGAAAAACCGCCATGTGCTGGCGCATGTTCACGTGATAAGTGGTCATGTCCACCACGTCATCGAAGCTGCAACCGCCCTCTTCCAATACTTCCCTCAGGTTTTCCCAGGCCGCGATAAATTGCGCCTCGGGGTCTTCGATCACGGCCAGCTGCGGTGTACGGCCGATCTGGCCTGCGCAGTAAAGAGTGTTGCCAACTTTTACCGCAGGCACGTAGCCGGCGCGCTCGACAATGGGTTGCATGGCGGCAGGAATGATGAGCTGACGTTCGGTCATAGCGTGTATCTCTTTGGGTCGCAGGCGGGCGTGTGAGCGCGCAGAGTTCGAGCTAGGGTTTTACCTGTTCCCACTCACTCACACCAGCAGAGCACCCTATGGACCAACGGATCTTGTCCTTCATCAATCCTTACCTTAGTGTAAGGAATATCACGATGGAGATTTTCACTATGGCCACCGCCACACTCACCTCGAAAGGGCAAATCACTATCCCCGTGCAAGTGCGCACCGCGCTTGGCCTGGAAACAGGCGATCGGGTTGAATTTGTCGAAACGGAAGACGGCAAGTTTTCCATTATCGCCGCGAGCAAAACCGTGCAGGACCTCAAGGGGCTGATCCGCAAGCCCGCGCAGGCTGTGTCGATCGAAGACATGAACCGCGCCATCGCCGCGCAAGGAGCAAACGCCGGATGATCGGGCTCGATACCAATGTGCTGGTGCGCTATGTCACCCAGGATGACCCCGTGCAATCGCCCAAGGCCTCGGCGCTGATCGAGTCGCTCACCAGCGTGTCGCCGGGCTTTGTCAGCCTGGTGTCGGTGGTGGAATTGGTCTGGGTGCTGCAAAGCTGCTATCAATCGGCCAAAAGCGACGTGGTGACCGTGCTGGAAACCCTGCTGCGCACCCGTGAACTGACCGTCGAGCACGCCGAGATTATCTGGCAGGCATTGCGACGATTCACAGGCGGCAAAGCCGACTTCGCCGACTACCTGATCGAACGCTGCGCCCATGCCGCCGGCTGTGAATACACCGCCACCTTCGACCTTGATGCGGCAAAAGCCACGGGAATGAAGCGCCTGGCTTGAGCCGCAGCATTGCGACGCATGCCGGGCTTTGGTAAAAAACGCCACTGCCCTTGATCAAGAGAACTCCCTACGTGCGCATGCTGCTTCTTGTTGCCATGGCCCTGGCGCCCACCCTCGCCCTGGCCGAGACCATCACCTGGCCCGACCTGCCCAAAACCTGCTTCGTCAGCGGCCGCTCCGCGACCAGCGTGGATATCGACAGCGGCTGCGCGGCGTTTACGCTGAATGTGCAAGGCAAGCCCGCGGGTTCACCGATCAAGGTGGATGTGCCGCAGTACGCCCTGCATGTGGATGAAGCCGCCGGCAAGGAAACACCGGTGATCATCATCCAGGCCGAAGAACACGGCGACACCCAGATAGTTGGCTATCAGGAGTTGGGCAGCGATCAACTCGGTGCCGCGCTGCTGCGCGAGGTCAAGCTGTTAGGCACCCAAAAGCCGAGCTAGCCGTTTTGTCAGGTGCCAGGTTCAGCGAACCCAGCCACCGCCCTGCCAGTGATAACCGTCATTACGCTGCACCCAGTGCGGATGCACATAACGATAACCTTCGCGCACCTGCTCCCAATGGCCGTGCACCGCCACATAGCGCCCACCTTCCCAACGCCAGTAGCCGCGTGACCACACATAACCGTAGCGAGCCGCTGGCTCGACTTCGATCACCTGCACCGGCGGCGGCTGCGGCGCCACCACCTCGACATACTCTCGTTGCACCGGCCCGCGCTCGTGCACCACGCGCTCTTGTACACACCCGGACGCCGCGACGACAAACGCCGCCAATGCCGCATAACGTAGCAACATACACACCCCTCGGGCGCCAGCGCCCAACGAATACACCGGTAAAAAATGCCCCCTTGCTGCAGCCTCGCTCCTGCTTGGCTATGGGTTATTTTTAACAGGTGGTGTCTGTCAGGTTGCTGAACCTGAGGTATTCGCACCACAGGGCCGGTATTTGAGCGCTCAAGCGGGTCCGAAACGCCCCAGCACCGCCTCGACAAAGCGCCGCAACTTGGCCGTGCGCTGGCGGTTCGCCGTGTAGACCAGGTGCATTGAGCGGCTCGGCGCCTCGAAGCCTGGCAGCACCCGCACCAACTCGCCCTTGGCCAGTGCCGTGCGCAAGAAGTCTTCAGGGCCAAGCACGATGCCGAAACCATCCAGTGCCGCCGTCATCAACGCCCGGCTTTCGTTGACCTGCAAACGGCTGGCAACCTGCACCTTGTGCACAGTGGTGCCTTGGTAAAAGACCCATTCACGCTCTGCCGGGCGTGACCAGAACGCATAACCCAGGCATTCGTGATGCTCAAGGTCTGCCGGCACCAAAGGCACGCCCCGTGCGGTCAGGTAGGCAGGCGCGGCGCAGGCCACCAGGCGATAAGGTGCCAGCGGCCGAGCCGTAAGGCCCGTCGTTGCAAGCGGGCCGATGCGAAAAGCCGCTTCATAACCCTCCTCCACCAGGTCGACAAAACGGTCGGTCAGGTGCAAGTCGATTTCCACATCCGGGTTGTCACGCAAAAACCCGGTTATCAGCGGCATCAGGCTGTAGGAGCCGAACGTGACCGGGGCGGTGACCTTCAACTTGCCGCGCGGGGTGTCATTCATGATCTGCGCCAACGAATCGGCCGCGTCGGCTTCCGTGAGGATATGTTTACAGCGCTCGTAGTACGCGCCACCCAACTCCGTCAGGCTTTGCCGGCGCGTGGTGCGGTTGAGCAAGCGGGCGCCCAGGTGTTGCTCCAGCGCGGTGACATGCTTGGCCACCATCTGCGGCGACAGGTTCAAGCGCTCGGCGGCGCGGGCATAAGAGCCCAGCTCGGCGGCCGTTACAAACGCACTCATACTGGTTAGACGGTCCACGATTAACTACTCCCAGTAACTACACTGACTCCAAACCACCCATTTATCACCCAATGGTTGCCAATCATCATAGCCACTCCCCCACTTCGCAGGAGCAAAGCCATGAAGATTGGCGTGATTGGAGCAGGTTTTATCGGGCGCGCCGTGGCCCAACTGGCCCTGGCTGCCGGGCACGCGGTGATGCTGAGCAACTCCCGTGGCCCGCAGACCATGAGCAGCGTGCGCAGCGGCATACCCGGTGTGCAAGTGGCCAGCGCGCAGGATGCCGCGCAGTTTGGCGACGTGGTGCTGGTGGCGATCCCGCTTGAACACTACCGCAGCGTGCCCGCGCAGTGGCTGGCAGGCAAAACGGTGCTGGACGCCAACAATTACTACCCTGACCGCGATGGGCATATCCCGGTGCTGGACCGTTTTGAAACCACCACCAGCCGCCTGTTGGCCGAGCATTTTGCCGACTCAAAGGTCGTCAAAGTGTTTAATGCGATCTTTGACTCAGACATCAACCGCGATGCACGCCCCCACGGCGCGCCTGACCGTCGCGCCCTGCCGGTGGCCGCCGATGATGCGACGGCAAAGGCGCACGTGATCACGCTGCTCGACGAGCTGGGTTTCGACGCGGTGGATGCGGGAACGCTGGATGAAAGCTGGCGCTTTGAGCGGGCCAAGCCTGCGTACTGCGTGGCGCTGGATAAAGCCGGTTTAAAGGCCGCATTGGCCGCCGCCGAGCGCACAGTTGAACTGCCGCCAGCCGAACGCTCCCGCACCTGAACCCACGCCCACAAAAAAGCCCGCTGACCGTTACCGGTTCAGCGGGCTTTTTAACATCAGGCTTGGCTTACAGCGCCAGGTCAGACGTCGGCTTGCTCGGCTCAGCCGCAGGCTTGGCAGCCTCGGTGGCCTGGGTTGCCTTTGGTGCGCTCAACTGCGGGATCGCAGGCGGAGGCGTCAGTTGCAGGATACCGGCGGTGTAGGCCCATTCCTTGGCAACCGCTTCCGGGCTGTCGTTCAGCTTGGTGCCGTAGCTCGGTACGATCTGGTGCAGTTTGGCCTGCCACTCAGGAGTCGCGACCTTGTCCTTGAACACTTTTTGCAGCACGGTCAGCATGATCGGAGCCGCGGTGGACGCGCCTGGCGATGCACCCAACAGGCCGGCGATGGTGTTGTCGGCGGAGCTGACCACTTCGGTGCCGAGTTTCAGGACGCCGCCCTGCTCTTCGTCACGCTTGATGATCTGCACGCGCTGACCGGCTTGCCACAGGCGCCAGTCGGACTGCTTGGCGTTCGGGAAGTACTCTTGCAGCGCCTTGAAGCGGTCGTCATCGGACAGCATCAGTTGGCCGGCGAGGTACTCGACCAGTGGGTATTCACGAATACCGACTTTGGTCATAGGCCAGATGTTGTGGGTGGTGGTGCTGGTCAGCAGGTCCAGGTACGAGCCTTCTTTGAGGAACTTGGTCGAGAAGGTCGCGAATGGGCCAAACAGAATCACACGCTTGCCATCCAGCACGCGGGTGTCCAGGTGCGGAACCGACATCGGTGGCGCGCCAACCGAAGCCTTACCGTAGGCCTTGGCCATGTGCTGCTCGGCGATGGCCGGGTTATCGGTCACCAGGAACGAACCGCCCACCGGGAAGCCTGCGTATTCCTTGGCTTCAGGAATGCCCGACTTTTGCAGCAGGTGCAGTGCACCGCCGCCCGCGCCGATGAACACGAACTTGGCGTCGGTTTCGGTCTTGGTGCCGTCTTTCAGGTTTTTGTAGCTTACACGCCACGAACCGTCGGCGTTCTTGGTGATGTCCTGCACTTCGCTCGACAGTTTGAGATCAAACTTCGGCGTGGTTTGCAGGTGAGCGACGAACTGGCGGGTGATCTCGCCGAAGTTCACGTCGGTGCCGATCGGGGTCCAGGTGGCGGCGATCTTCTGCTTCGGATCACGGCCTTCCATCATCAATGGAACCCACTTGGCGATCTGCGCCGGGTCTTCGGAGTACTGCATGCCGGCGAACAGCGGGCTGGCTTGCAGGGCTTCGTAGCGTTTTTTCAGGAACTTGATGTTGTCATCGCCCCACACAAAGCTCATGTGCGGTGTGGAGTTGATGAACGAACGCGGGTTCTTCAGCACGCCCTGCTGGACCTGCCAGGACCAGAACTGACGGGAAATCTGGAACGCTTCGTTGATCTCGACCGCTTTCGGGATCTCAACGGTGCCGTCCTTGTTTTCCGGGGTGTAGTTCAGCTCGGCCAGGGCCGAGTGACCGGTACCGGCGTTGTTCCAGCCGTTGGAGCTTTCTTCGGCCACGCCATCGAGGCGCTCGACCATCTCCATCGACCAGTCCGGCTGCAGCTCATTGAGCCAAACACCCAGGGTCGCACTCATGATGCCGCCGCCGATCAGCAGCACATCGACTTTCTTTGCCTCTTCCGCGTGAACGGACGTGATCCCCATCGACAAAGCCAGCCCCAGCAGGGCAGTGTTTACTTTTTTAAACATCAGTAGCACCTATGATAAAACGCCATCCGCCCCACTGCCCCTGACTCTGCAGGCCGTAGGGTGGGCACACAAGGCCGACGTAGCGACCTCACTGTTTTTGTCCCTTCTGCGCTGACTTCTTATCATTATTGGCTTCAGCTACCTGGGCGACAGCAAACCGCCGGGACGTATACGGGTGTACGCACCGGGGAAAGACTAGACCAAGACGGCGCGCAGAATATCACGCTGAACCGCATTTATGCGCCGTTTGGCCAATTGACAGCTCTAAATCGCGGCTTTTAACGCGCACGTGTCAAGCATCGCAGCCGCGACCTGGGGTCACAGGGCGTTTAATCAAACTGAACGCTCGCGCAAAACGCTGTTCTAGACACCTTCGTGGCGGCTTGCGTAGCATCGCCACTGTCCTTCGTGCACTTTTTTCCTACAGAGTTACCCATGACTATCCAGCAAACACCCGGGCACGTACTGCCCGCGCGCAGCGCCGCCAAAATGGAAGCTGCCATGGCCGTGGGCGCCTTCGCGATCGGCACCGGCGAATTCGCCATCATGGGCCTGATGCCCGACATCGCCCAAAACCTGGGCTTAAGCGAACCGCAAGTCGGCCACGCGATCAGCGCCTACGCCCTGGGCGTGATGGTCGGCGCGCCACTGCTGGCCATCCTCGGCGCCAAATTGCTGCGCAAACACATGCTCTTACTGCTGATGGGACTCTACGCCCTGGGCAACCTCGCCACCGCCTTCACCCCCACCTTCGGCTCGCTGGTGGCCTTCCGCTTCATCAGCGGCCTGCCCCACGGCGCCTACTTCGGCATCGCCGCCGTCGTCGCCTCCAGCATGGTGCCCAACGACAAACGCGCCGGCGCCGTGGCCCGCGTGATGATGGGCCTCACCCTCGCCATGCTGCTCGGCAACCCCATCGCCACCTTCCTGGGCCAACACCTGGGCTGGCGCTCGGCGTTCGCACTGGTCAGCGCCATCGCCCTGTGCACTATCGCCCTCGTCTGGCAATTCGTCCCCGACCGCCACGACGAACCGCGCAGCGACCCGCGCAAAGAACTGCGCGCCTTCACCAAACCCCAAGTGTGGATGGCCCTGTCGATCGGCGCGATTGGCTTTGCCGGCATGTTCTGCGTGTTCAGCTACCTTGCCCCGACCATGCTCGAAGTGACCAAAGTCTCCCCCCAGTGGATCCCCTTCGGCCTCGCCGCGTTTGGCGTCGGTGGCATCATCGGCAACATCGCCGGTGGCAAACTGTTCGACCGTATGCAATTTCGCGCCGTGGGCTGGATTATGGTGTGGTCGATGGCCGTACTGATCTTCTTCACTTTCGCCGCCAGCTCGCTGTGGAGCGTACTGTTGGGCATCGGTTTGGTCGGCACCATGATTGCCATGGCAGCGCCGCTGCAAATCCGCCTGATGGACATTGCCCACGAAGCCCCAAGTCTGGCAGCGGCTTCGAACCACGCAGCGTTCAACCTGGCAAACGCGCTAGGGCCGTGGTTCGGCGGAATGGCAATTACAGCGGGGTATGGCTGGACCAGCACCGGCTACATCGGCGCCGCCACCGCGCTGGTCGGCCTGGGCATCTACCTGATCGCCCGCCGCATGAAAGGCGGCCACTGAAATTTCAGGCCACCCCTATTCCAATGTGGGAGCCCTGCACCAATGTGGGAGCGGGCTTGCCCGCGATAGCGG